>JBAPTW010000270.1:0-3526 GCA_049282355.1 Gammaproteobacteria bacterium
ATATGTTCGTCGTCGCCATCCCGCCCGGATTTGCAGCCGACGGGCGGGCGGGCCGCTCCCCGGAAATCCAGTTGAATATTGACGCCACGGCATCGATGCAGGCCAGCATCGGCGCATCTTACATCCAGAACATCATCGCGGCCGAAGTGGCCCGCTATGCGATCCGTTCGGACGTAAAGCAGGACAGCCACGTGACTTTAGTCAGCCGCCGCGCCTTCAACCCGAACGGCGAGTCCTCCTGGTTCCGGGCTATCGCCGGGCTGCTCGACCAGCTCACCATGATCACGATCATTCTCACCGGGGCGGCCCTCATCCGCGAGCGTGAGCACGGCACCATCGAGCACCTGATGGTCATGCCACTGAGCGCCTTTGAGATCGCTGTCGGGAAAGTCTGGGCCAATGGACTGGTGGTCCTCGTTGCCGCGATCCTGTCCATGTATTTCATCGTCGAGGGGCTGCTGGGGGTCCCGATTGCAGGCTCCCGGCTGCTGCTGATCAGCGGCATCGTGATCTACCTGTTCTCGGCAGCAGCCATCGGCATTTTCCTCGGCATCTTCGCCCGCTCCATGGCGCAGTTCGCCCTGTTGATCATGCTGACGATCACGCCGATGCAGATGCTCTCCGGCGGAAATTCGCCCATCGAGAACCAGCCCGAGTGGATGCAGGTAGTCACTTGGTTGCTGCCCTCGCGGCATTTCATGAGTTTCGCGCAGGCTGTCGTCTATCGCGGTGCCGGGCTCGATATCGTCTGGCCCGAGTTTCTCGCCACGGCGGTTCTGGGCCTGGTGTTCTTCGTCGGAAGCCTGATGCTGTTCAGACGGTCGATGTCGGTGGATGCTTAGTGCCGCCAGAAGAGGCTCTCGATGTCGTCGAGCTGAGCGATCGGCTGGACCCCTTCCCGTCCCAGCTTTTTGCCGCGTACATCGGTGGCCTGTTCGGGCGGACCTATCGGGGCATTACGTTGGTTCGGCGTGCGTGACATTCGGTTCGCCGATTTCCGCGCGGATGAGTAGCAAGGCGCCAGTCTCGCAGATAATCTCCGGGTGCAGACAACCCGGCTGGGCGATGTGCAGATCGCCTTGGCGCACGCGGTGATCGCCGACCCGGATCGCCCCTTCGAGCACGAAGCATTCCTCCACCGCGGTGTGCCGGTGGGCAGGGACAACGGCACCGGGCCGCAGGCGCCAGAGGGCGGTTTGTTGGTTGCACTCGTGATCTTGATGGAGAATTTTTATTTCCACTAAGGGCAGTACCGTCTGCCAGGACATCGTTTCCGCGCGTCGCGTACGACTGCCCTCGGGGGGCGGCGGGTCGAGCCGTTCGAGCAGGCGCGCATGCATCGCGTCCTGACGCACGACCGGGAGTGGAGGCGCGTGGATCGCCTCGACAATCGCCTCGAGGATATCGTCGTCCAGGGACGCACCGCCAGCAGTGGGATGATTCTTTTCCATCACACACCTAGCTTTCGAGAGCCTTCCGCAACGCCTGCAGACCGCGGCGGATGTGGGATTTCACGGTGCCAAGGGGTAGCTGTACGGCGAGCGCGATCTCGGCGTGGCTTAGACCCTTGAAAAAGGCCAGCGCGATCAGGTGGCATTGGATCCTGGGAAGCTCTCCGAGGGCCCGGCGAACGGCCGATTGGCTATCCAGGAGACTGAGCAGCTCGTCGGCCGCCTCGTTTTCTTCCATCGGTATCGGCTGCTCGGCAAAGGTGGTAACCGTCGCCTCCCGAGCCCGGCGTCGCCGCAATCGGTCCAAGGCCAGGCTGCGACAATGAATGAGCAGCCAGGCGATGACCGAACCGCGAGCCGCATCATAGTCGAGCGCCCGTTGCCAAACCTGCCAGTAGACGTCGCAGACGATCTCCTCGGCATCGGCAGGATCGCGCAGCATGGCATAAGCGAGGCGATAAACTCGTGCGACAGTGATATGGTATAAACGTTGGAGCGCCTCCCGATCACCCGATACGACAGCCTGAACCAGCTCCGGGAGCTCCGTTTGATCGGGTTGTAGGCATTCGCCGCCCTTACCCCCCATGAACAGCGTACCTCTCCCCGCCTGCTGCCTTGGTGCCGGCAGCTCATCATAACCGGCACCAAGGCCCATGCCTAGACGAGTCTGGGCGCAAGCCACGTCATCTGCTCCCCTAGTAGGGACACAAGGGGCATGTCGAGAGTCCGTTCCACGAACCAAAGCCCGGCAATCACGACCACCGTGAGTGAGCTTAACGGCAACGCCACCGAGTAGACACGCCAAGCGAAGCGCCGTAGCCAAAACACCACCGGCAAAAATCCCATCACCAACACCAGCTGGCCTGTCTCAACCCCCAGGTTAAAGGCGGCCAAGGCCAAGGCCAGAGCATTGCCAGGCAATCCCAGGTCAGTGAGTACCGAGGCAAATCCGAACCCATGGATAAGCCCAAGGGCGAAGGCCACAAGCCAGCGCCGAGACGTGACCACCGGATAGAGATTGTTGAGTGCGGCCAACAGTACGGTGGCAGCGATGGCCGACTCCACCAGGCGTCCCGGCAACTGCACCCAGCCGAGAACGGCCAGCGCGAGCGTCAGCGAATGGGCGACGGTAAAGGCCGTCACCACGCCCATGACCTCAAATAACGCGCTGTGAAGCTGTCCACTCTCGCGCCACTGCCCGTTGTCATAACGTAACCCTGCCGGCAGCAGAAGGCTGAAGAGAAACAGGATATGGTCAACCCCGATGACGATGTGCCAAATCCCCTCGCGCCAGTAATCGAGAAACTGCGCCCAAAGGCGGGGATGCTCAAGCTCGAGCGCAAGTCGCGGTCGCTCAGGGGAGAGCACCGCCGTGCTCGTGGCCGTGGCCAGTGTGATCCGCAGGAGCCCACGGTGTGACGGGTCGAGATCAAAGAACAAGCGATAATCGAGCTCCAGATGGCTGCGGGTTGGGCAGTCAGCCTTAAACTGCAGTACTGCGTAGGCCCCATCGCTATGCCGGTCAACGAGTAGCGCCACCGGGCCAAGGCGACACATCTGGTCTGCGGCGCTGATGGCAAGCCGCCCCAGGGCATAGGCGGCGATGGCGCCCTGCTGCGATTCGAGCTCACCCCAAGTGATGGCATTGTCTTGATTGGCATCCAGGCCGAGGGCGTACTCGAGATCGCGCAGCGCAATGTCCCACTGCACTACAATCGGCTCGCGACGTAGATCAAGGTGCAGATAACTATCGCTCGGTTGGTGGGCAAAGACGGTGAGGGGCACGAAAAGCGCGATGGTGAGCCAGGCGCATTGTCGGTGCGTCATCCGCCTTCCTCTTGAAGTCGTTTGGCCAAGGCGATGAGATGCACATCCTGCAAACCGGTCCTCTCAAGCCAGTGCACGACCGGCACCGCCGCTTTGCCATCGCCTGCAGCAAGGGCGGCCTCGAGCACCAGCCGCGCATCGGCCGGCTCGCGCTGCACCGTCCAATTGGCCCGAGCCAATGCCAGCGCTGGCTTTGGCCGGTCGAGCACATGCAGGTAATAACGCGCCTCCTCACGCCGGTGCGAGGT
>JBAPTW010000271.1:0-1702 GCA_049282355.1 Gammaproteobacteria bacterium
TTGTTGCGAATCGCCGCGCGGGCGTTCCTGGCTTCGTTGTTCCATGAGCCACCCCGCAGCACTTCTGGCCGTCCACCGGACGCACCCCCTCAAGGTGCGCGAGTAAATACTACCTCAGAAAACAGGCGCTCGCGTAGCCGCCACGTATCGCCGTGGCGGGCATGGCCGATCCAGCTCTGAATGCGGCGCTGCACCGCCTCCTGAGTAATCCTCCCCTTGGCATATTGGTGTTGCAGGCGGAGCAAGCGGCAGCGCATCCGCACCACGTTCTCGCGGGCCAGTCGGCGCTGCTCGGGAAATACCCGAAAGCCGAGAAACCGCGGTCCGTCCGCGGTCCGGTAGATAACGGACTTGTGCGGGTGCAAGCGCAACCGTAACTTCTCCAGGAACACCCGACAAGCGTCGCGCGCGTCATGCAAAAAATCCTTGTCGTTCGAGAACAGGACGAAATCGTCGCAGTAACGGCAAAAGCCATACACCCCGAGGCACTCCTTGACGAAGTGATCGAGGGGGTTTAGGTAGACGTTGGCAAAAAATTGGCTGGTCTGGTTGCCAATCGGGAGCCCTCGGCGCCGCTCCAGTGGAGGCAACAAGTCATCGTCTGCAAACCACTCGCCAACCGGCTCCTGCGGGTTGGCGTGATCAATGATGACGGCCGCCAGCCAATGCACTGCCCGATCCTTCACCTTTCGAGCTATCAGTTCCTTGAGGATCCCATGATCGATGGAAGGAAAGAACTTGCTCACATCGCACTTGAGCACATAGCGATACCGTCGCGCAAAGTACGTGAATCGATCCAATGCGGCGTGGGTGCCTTTGCTGGCTCGGCAAGCGTAGCTGTCATGGATAAAGACACGCTCAAAAATGGGCTCCAGCACGTTACAGAGGGCGTGGTGCACGACTCGGTCCCGATAGGGTGCAGCGCTGATGAGCCGCCGTTTCGGCTCATGGATCTCGAACTCTCGGTAGGTGCCCGGCACGTAGGTGTTGTTCAGCAGCTCTGCCTGCAAGCGCAACAACTGGCGCTCGAGCTGAAAGTGAAAGCGGGCCACATTCGGCCGACGGCGTTTGCCACGGGCGGCCTTGCAGGCGGCCCGGTAGAGGTTTTCAAAGCTGGTGAGGCGAGCCCAGAGTTCACCGTGGCGTTTCATGGCCCGGCACGCTCGTGTCGATGAGCGCCTTTCAGCCAGCCGCCGACCATCCGGCCGACCTCATCCACAGCCCGTGCCGCGTGCTCGTAACCCTTTAGATTGAGGCATTGCAGATCCTTTGCCAGCCGAAACTGGAAACGCAGCAGCTCCAGCTCCATGTTGGCCTGCCTGAGCAGCTGCCCCTTGTCTCTGCTGTACTTGGCGCGCAGCAGGGTTTCGAGTAGCGTGTAGAGACGCCGCTCCATGCGCTCGCCCAGGGTGAAGCGATGGCTGCGCGGAAATCTCGCAATGTGCCGACAGCTCCACAGCACCAGCTCATAAACCTTGTCGATGACTTGCAGCTCGGACGGTGCTTCGGGCATGGGGTAAAAAGGTAAAAGAGCTAAGATCTAACCTTTTTAGTCCTGGCGCAAATCACTCAACAAAACCCGAAAACCGAAGTCGTCGTAGCGATTCACTGGGTGGAAGTAGTAGCGAAACGCCGCGCGGGCGATCCTGGCCTCGATGTACCAAGAGCCACCCCGCAGGGGCCTCAATTCCTCAGCTATGTC
>JBAPTW010000272.1:0-1705 GCA_049282355.1 Gammaproteobacteria bacterium
GGTCATCCATCGCGTCGGGCCGGACTTCATCACCATCGCACCGCAAGATGCGCCGGCGAAATGCCGAAAGCGCCTCAAGGGGCCCGTGTTCTCGGAAGGGCGCCTCGAAAAATGGTCCCGACCGTGGCGCTGCGGTATGTCTGTCGGGATGATGCGACACTGAGGGTGTGACGATGGCGCAGATGGGGTTCTTCGATCTTACAGACCGTTACGCGAGCCTGGACGCGAAGAAGGACCCGCTGGTCGAGATCGACGCCGTTGTGCCGTGGGAGGAGTTTCGCCCGACCCTTGAGCGGGTCTGGCGCAAGCCAGCTGCGGCGCGCAAGTCCCGGGCGGGGCGCAAGCCGATGGACGCGGTGCTGATGTTCAAGACGCTGGTGCTGAGCGCGCTCTACAACCTGTCCGACGACCAGATCGAGTATCAGGTCCGCGACCGGCTGTCGTTCATGCGATTCCTCGGCCTCGGCCTCGAAGACCGGGTGCCGGACGCCAAGACGGTATGGCTCTATCGCGAGGCACTGGCGCAGGCGGGCAAGGTGGAGGAGCTGTTCAGCCAGTTCGACGGCTATCTGGCGCGGCAGGGCTACATCGCGCGCGGCGGTCAAATCCTGGATGCGTCCATCGTGCCGGTGCCGCGCAACCACAACACGCGGGACGAGAACGCGGCAATCAAGAACGGCGAGGTGCCCGAGGACTGGGCGGACAAGCCCGCGAAGCGCGCGCAAAAGGACCTGGACGCGCGCTGGACGAAAAAGCACGGCAAGAACCATTACGGCTACAAGAATCACGTCAACGTGGATCGTAGGCACAAGCTGGTGCGGCGCTATCACGTCAGCGATGCCGCGCGGCATGACAGCCAGGCGGTGGATCATCTGCTGATGCAGGGTAACACCGGCTCCGGCGTGTGGGCGGATGCGGCCTATCGGTCCGAGGAGATGGAGGCAAAGCTGCGCGCCCGGAGGCTGAAAAGCCACATCCACCGCAAGGGCAAGCGGGGCAAGCCGCTGACCGAACAGGCCAAGGGCAGCAACCGGACCAGATCCGGCATCCGGGTCCGCGTCGAGCACGTCTTCGGCGCGCAGGCCAACGATATGGGCGGGACCTTGGTCCGGACCATCGGCTTGGTTCGAGCGACGGCCAAGATCGGGATGAAGAACCTCGCCTACAACATGCGCCGCCTCGGCCAGCTGCGCCGTCTCAACCCGTGCCCGGCGTGAGCATCACGCGAACAAAAAAGATCAGGCCGCGAGGCAGAAAAATCCGAGCGTGAAGGCCGCAGCGCCACGCCCATCCGGACGCAGCAAAGCGACAGCCGACGCTCGTCCTCCTGCTTCAGACCACGCGCGCCGCCGAGGGGGCACGAGAACGGTAGAAAATCGAGGTGCCCATTCGTAGCGACGCCTTTCGGTCGTCGCGCGTACCGGTTTCACTCACACGGCTGGTGCCGCCTTGTAGTTTTCTTCTCTTGCAAGTAGTCGCCACTGAACATCACGCCGCGGCGCCGGTCGTGGCGTAGTTTGGCCGGGCCTGTTCGATGTTGTTGGCGATTGCTGCCATCAGCGCGGCGAGGATCACGGCCACAAGAGCCCTCAGATGGGCCAGGATCATGCGGATGTTGTGCCCGCAGCCGCAGAGGACAGCGTGGAGTGCGTCGCCGAGCGTGCCCTTGAGGGCGCAGCGGGCGAGGCGGCCGTCGGTCTTCATG
>JBAPTW010000273.1:0-1652 GCA_049282355.1 Gammaproteobacteria bacterium
TAATGCCAATAGGCCCAAGAGCGGGCGTTGAATTGCCCTGCTTCGGCATGGGTGAGCACATCGCGCAGCACCTTATCGCCAACCCGATTGGCCAGCGTCTGAACATCCTCGAAATCACCGAGGTTCATCACCTGCGCGATCACGCGCTCAGGGCTCGCCATGGCCTCATCGGGCGTTTTCCACCAGAGGTACTTACGGGCGAGACGCGCTAACAGATCCCGATCGATCGGGCCCACTGCAGAAACTCCAACAAGGTGGCTAGTTTTCGAAACAAGTCAGTTTGCGCCGAGGGGCGGGTTCGGTAAAGGCCAAAGTCGCCAAGACCCGCTCAGGGTTTCTTGTGCAACGCCTTGAGCATGGCCTCGCGCAAGATCGCATTGATGCGCGTTTGGTATCCTTTGCCTTGCGACTTGAGCCACAGCAACACGTCGGTATCAAGACGCACCGTCGTCGTCGACTTGGTGGGGCGATAGAAGGGGTTACGCACCGCGTTCTTCCAAAAATCATCCGTTAAGGGCGGAATATCGCTGTCGTCGATCGCGCTCTCCGATGCTGCCTTCAGCGCCTCGATCGCGGCCTTCTGCTGCTGGGTGAGCGGCGCCACGTGGTCAAGCTGAAGGGCGTACTTAATAAGTTTTGTGGCCATCACGCGTTCTTTGCTTTCGGATTGGCAAAGACGTGGGGCGTCGTCTCAAAGCTCAGGCGATGCCTGCGGAAGTGGCCATCGGCCTTCACCTCTGCTGCCACTCAAACCGTATCATTAGACTGCTATGTTACGACAGATTACGTCACTTACCGTCGTGTAAAGCGCCCTCAAAAAACCGCCCACGAGCGTGAGAGCGGGCAGTCCTCGCCTTCCCTGGCGTCAAACCCAGGGTGAATGAATGGGTCCGCTCGCCCCCTTGCCAGACCACTTCGATTAAGGAAGCGCCAAGGCGGATCTACCTTGTTCTCGTGGGTGCACCGGGCTACAGCGTGGCGCATGAGCGGCCGTCGTATCCCTCCGGCGCCATCCCCGCCCTGATGAGCCGCCAACAGACCGCGTGCCACTCAACCGCCGAAGGATCCCGCGGCAGCGACCAAGATGAAGACCCGGTCACGGAATGAGGCATTGCGGCGCAAGCTTTCCACCTCGCAACCGATAGACGCAGGGCTCTTGGACACCGCCGACGTCTGGCAGCGCCACCGGGGCTTATGCCGGTCAGCCAGCGGCTTCTATCAACGAAACCACAACCCCAGCAAGCGACCCAGGGGATGATCGATCACCACGCACCGAAAGACGACAGCATCCAGGCACGCGCCAAGCGAAAGCTCGAGCGGGACCTGGGGGCAACGCTCTTGAGTGCGCTGCAGGACCCCAAAACCGTGGAAATTATGTTAAACGCCGACGGACAGCTCTGGCTCGAGCGCCTCGGCGAGCCGATGCAGCCGCTGGGCACCTTGAGCGCGGCCAAGGCAAGCGCCATCCTCGAGACCGTGGCGGGCTACCACGGTAAGGTGATCACCCGCGAATCGCCGATCCTCGAAGGCGAGTTGCCGCTCGATGGGTCGCGCCGTGCTTATCCGGTTGTCTCCCACACCCACTACCGGTAGTATGTTGAGTCTCTGCATCACGCTGGAGCAACCGTGGCTATCGACGTGCTTGAGCGGGA
>JBAPTW010000274.1:0-1584 GCA_049282355.1 Gammaproteobacteria bacterium
AAATGACATCGTGTGGGCTTATCCCCGCATTCGATACCTTCTAGAAGAGTTCGAACAAGCCCAACCCTGGTATGAGCGCGAGCACCAGGTCACTAAGTTAGGCGTCGAAGTCGGCAGCCGGATGGGCACTTACCATCCACACCTTAACGAAGCACTGACGCCACACACCGCGTTACAAACTGTTATCATGCCCGCGCTGAAGCCCGTCGCACAGGGTGCCGTCGAAGGAGACAACCTGAAAATTACTCGAAGTCTATTTGTTCGCCGCAATCTCGATATGCTGTACCTTGGACACAGCAGAGGCGAGCGAGGCCACTGCTTTTTTTTGTCCGGTTTAATTTTCGGCATGCTTAAGCAGGCCCCACGGATCCCCAGAGTCTGCGTCACAGAAACCGCTTGTCGCGAGTTGGGCGATGGCTTTTGCTACTTTCGCACCGAAGCAGCAGCACACTAGCGCAATCCGAGTATGCCAGCTGCGGTGGAGAACGCCCATCCATGTCAGTGCTGCCCGCGCCTGCGCGCTCAGCCGCCTGGCAGCCAGTGGGCGCGCCAAGCGTGCCGTTTCCTACCGAGCTTTTTCAAAGCGTTTAGCATCTTCGCTGGCGTAGCTCGCTACTGTTGCATCGATCGCGCCCGTCGTTTTGATCTTCTGGACCACGTCCGCCACGCGGGACCCCGGGATGGCGCAGGTCATTTCCGTATTGGGCATCCCCGTGCGCACCCGGCTCAACATACAACCTACGCTGATCGCCACTTCATTCTGCTCCTTTGCTATGGGGATAATGTGGCATTGAGGCTTGCCTTCAAAGCGTAGTTCTGGGAAAGCATCCGAAATGGTCATGGCCTGCTTGGCGTTGAGCCTCAAAAAAACGACATCCGGATCGACGGGCGTTGCCCTGAGTGGTCCATAGGTAACATACGGGTGTCGCTCCTTGACAGCCGGTATCGCGGGAAACACTGCCTCTGTCACCCAGCCCGCGCCGAGCAAGGCGCCGATGTCGGATTTGTCGACGACCTCGCCGAGTGCCTTGAAGCCGTGGGTCACACTTCCCACGCTGCAGTTTGCATGATCCTCGGGCACCGTCGTAAACGTGTGGCCTGCCGCCTTCATCCAGAATACACATCCTGCCGGCACACGCCCGGTGCGCCCGTCCTCCGTCGCCTGAGGCATAGGTTCGTCAAACGCCTCCACACCCGTTGGCGGCTCTCGCGAAAAGGTGATGGCAAGCGGCTCGTTTTGAAGACCAAGACTTGCTATCAGATCATCCGCGAGCTTTCTGTAATCCACCTCAGACATGATTAAGCACCCCAGTTGTCTTCTGTCCATTGACGTATAGCGGATGCAGCTCGTGCTCCGGTGCGTCCCCCAAACCGGACCTTCCGCAACTGCGTTAGTCGGTAGACTATAGGCTACACGCGATTTCAGCATAGCCCAAATGGAACATGCCGCGGGGCATCGCTAAGCAGGTCGGCTAGAGAATGCCACTTCGGTGCGCTCTAAAGGGCTTTTCTTTAAACCGAGCAGTCCGATACATTCGAAGCAGGACCTTTTTAACGATTGCAGCTCAGTGACCACCCTTTCCA
>JBAPTW010000275.1:0-2087 GCA_049282355.1 Gammaproteobacteria bacterium
AAGCTGAATACCACCGAGTGGGATCTCATCGTGGTCGATGAGGCCCACAAGATGTCGGCCAGTTACTTCGGCCAGAAGCTCAATCGTACGAAGCGATTTGATCTGGGCGAGCAGCTCGGAAGGATCACCCGTCATTTCCTCCTGATGACCGCCACGCCCCACAACGGCAAGGAGGAGGATTTCCAGTTGGTCCTGTCGCTGCTGGACAGTGACCGTTTCTACGGCAAGTTTCGGGAGGGGGCGCACAAGGTCGATGTTTCCGACCTGATGCGCCGCATGGTCAAGGAGGATCTCCTCAAATTTGACGGCACCCCGCTGTTTCCCGAGCGCCGCGCCTATACCGCCAATTACCGTCTCTCAGACTTGGAAGCGGTGCTATACGCCGATGTCACCGACTACGTGAAAGAGGAAATGAACCGGGCGGATAATCTGAACGACAACAAGCGTAAGGGCACCGTCGGTTTCGCCCTGACCCAGCTGCAGCGCCGGCTCGCGTCCAGCCCCGAAGCAATCTACCAGTCGCTCAAACGCCGCCGCAAACGGCTCGAGAGCCGCCTTGCCGAGGAGAAACTCGTGCAGCGCGGTCATCACGCCGCCGAAACGCTGGCCCGGCAAGAGATGGACGTGCCCGAAGACATCGATGAAGCCGCTGAGGAAATGCTGGGCGAGGAATACGAGGCTTGGGTGGACGATGTCGTCGACCAAGCTTCCGCCTCCCGTACCATTGACGAACTGACCAAGGAAATCGAAAGCCTCAAGCGGCTTGAAGAACAAGCCCGGCAGGTCGTGCACTCCGGACAGGACCGCAAATGGGATGAGCTCTCCAGCCTGTTGCAGGACCGTCCCGAGATGTATACCCCTGAGGGAAGCCGCCGCAAACTGATTATCTTTACCGAGCACCGGGACACCCTCAACTACCTGTGTGAGCGTATTTCCGGGTTACTCGGCCAGTCCGGCGCCGTGGTCACGATCCATGGCGGTGTCAATCGCGATAACCGGCGCAAAATACAGGAAGAGTTCCGGCACAATCCCGACGTAGTTGTCCTTGTGGCCACCGATGCGGCCGGCGAAGGCGTCAACCTCCAGAATGCCAACCTGATGGTCAACTACGACCTGCCCTGGAACCCCAACCGTCTGGAACAGCGTTTCGGCCGTATCCACCGGATCGGCCAGACCGAGGTCTGTCACCTCTGGAACATGGTGGCCAACGAGACCCGCGAAGGAGACGTTTTCCAGCGCCTTTTCGACAAGCTGGAAGTGGAACGCGCCGCCCTGGGCGGGCGGGTCTTCGACATCCTGGGCGAAGCCTTTGAGAACAAATCTCTCAAAGATCTGCTGATCGAGGCCATCCGCTATGGCGAGCGCCCCGATGTCAAAGCCAGGCTCGACCAGGTTATCGACGGGGCACTGGACACCGATCACCTCAAGGACATCCTGCGGCGCAATGCCCTCTGCGAACAGCACATGTCTTTGGAGCAGCTCTACGCGGTGAAAGAGGAGATGGAGAAGGCTGAAGCCCGCAAGCTTCAGCCCTATTTTATCCGGGCATTCTTCATCGAAGCGTTCAAATCTCTGGGAGGGGAATTACGGCAACGCGAATCCGGCCGTTTTGAGATTCCGCATGTTCCCGCGGTGATCCGTGAGCGCGACCGAGTCATCGGTGAAACTCGCACGCCGGTGCTCAAGAAATACGAACGGATCTGTTTTGAGAAAAATCACATTCGGGCCGATGGCAAGGCGATGGCGGGCCTGATGCACCCCGGTCACCCCCTGATGCACGCCATGACGGATCTGATCCTCGAAGCCCATCGCAACAAGCTCAAACAAGGAGCCGTTTTGCTCGATCCGAACGACGAGAGCACCGAGCCGAAGATCCTCTTCATGGTCGACCACCGGGTCCGGGAGGGGAGTGGCAATCCGTCTCGCGATATCTCCCGCCGTTTACAGTTCGTCCAGGTCGGTTCCGCAGGCGATGTCATCAGCGCCGGCTGGGCGCCCCACCTCGATCTGCAACCGATGGACGAAGCCGACCTTGGCCTCGTCAACGATGTCCTCGATTCGCCCTGGATCACCGAGAACCTCGAAGC
>JBAPTW010000276.1:0-13136 GCA_049282355.1 Gammaproteobacteria bacterium
CAGGCGCTCTGGCCCGCCGCCCGGCTGGTTTCGTAGAGGTCGCCGCTGACGGTTTTGGTCCTATCCCATGCCTGCTGTAAAGTGGCTGTCCAGTCGGCGACAGCCTGTGGCGTCGCTATGGCAAAAAGGGCTGTAAGCAAGTACCTCATGGTGGATTGGCCGCCTCGGAAACGAAAAACACTTTCCCAAAAAGATAGCGCGATTGGCTTGGTGGCGCGATGGCCAAAACGAATAGACAACCGTCCCCGATGGAAATTCAAGGGGCTGAATCGGGCGCATTGACAGAATTCTGTTGGAGAGTCACGGTTGACGTCGGCCCTGTACAGACTATCATCGTTGCATTCCGACCCCTGCGGCCAAATGATTTTGGGCCTTTTCTTACTGCAATGGAGGGCAGCGTACCCATGCCGAAGACCCTATTTCCTGTGTGGACCGGAAAACCTTATCCGTTAGGGGCAACCTGGGACGGTGAAGGGGTTAATTTCGCGCTATTTTCCGAGCATGCCGAGAAAGTAGAGCTTTGTTTGTTCGATGCCAGCGGTCGTCGCGAGGTGCAGCGTACTGTCATACACGAGCACATTGATCAGATCTGGCACTGCTACCTCCCCGGGGCGCGCCCCGGTTTGCTCTACGGGTACCGTGTTTATGGCCGTTACGTGCCGGAGGAAGGGCAGCGCTTTAACCCCAACAAATTGCTTCTGGATCCCTATGCGAAGGACATCGTCGGCACCTTGCGCTGGAGCGATGCTCATTTCGGGTACCGGGTCGATCATAAACAGGAAGACTTGTCGTTTGATCGGCGCAGCAGCGCCGCAGGCATGCCGAAAAGCCGGGTTGTCGACCCGGCATTTGCCTGGGGCGATGATCGGCACCCGCGCACGCCGTGGCACGACACCATCATTTATGAGCTGCACGTCAAGGGCTTCACTCGACTTCATCCTGAGGTGCCGCCGCCGTTACGCGGTACTTATGCGGGATTGGCCACTGCCCCGGTGATCGATTATTTCAAGCGACTTGGTGTTACCGCAGTGGAGCTGATGCCGGTGCATGCTTTCCTCGATGATCGACGTCTTGTGGACTTGCAATTGCGCAATTATTGGGGCTACAACACCATCGGCTACTTCGCCCCGGAGAGGCGCTATTCAGGTACCGGGCTCATTGGCGAGTTCAAATCAATGGTCAAAGCGCTTCATTCGGCAGGGCTTGAGGTTATTTTGGACGTTGTTTATAACCATACCGCAGAAGGCAATCATCTCGGACCGACGCTGTGTTTCCGGGGTATCGACAACCGTGCTTACTATCGGCTCTCACCCGACAACCCGCGTTTTTATGTCGATTACACCGGGTGCGGGAACAGCCTCAACATGATGCACCCGCGGGTGCTGCAGCTCATCATGGACAGCCTGCGTTACTGGGTGCTAGAGATGCATGTCGATGGTTTTCGCTTCGATCTCGCCGCGGCGCTAGCACGGGAGCTTCACGAGGTGGACCGGCTTGGTGCCTTTTTCGACATCATCCACCAGGACCCGGTTTTGTCGCAGACAAAGCTGATTGCCGAGCCCTGGGACCTTGGCGAAGGGGGTTACCAGGTGGGCAATTTCCCTATTGGATGGGCTGAGTGGAATGGGCGTTATCGGGATTCGGTGCGCGCTTACTGGAAAGGCGAGGGCGGTCTCATCGGTGAGCTTGCGACGCGAATCACGGGTTCGAGCGATCTCTACGAGACTAGCGGTCGGCTGCCCTACGCCAGCATCAACTTCGTGACCTGTCACGACGGCTTTACGCTGCCTGATCTGGTGAGCTATGACGAGAAGCACAACGCCGCCAATGGCGAGGATAACCGCGACGGTGCGGATCACAATATCAGTTGGAATTGTGGCTATGAGGGGCCGACTGATGACGCCGCCATCAATGGCTTGCGCCGCCGCCAGCAAAGAAATTTCCTGGCCACGCTGTTGCTCTCTCAAGGGACACCCATGCTGCTTGCGGGTGATGAGCTGGGACGGACCCAGCAGGGTAACAACAACAGTTATTGCCAGGACAACGAGCTCAGTTGGTTGGATTGGGCGGCGGGCGAAGCAGCGCATGAGCTGCGCGAATTCGTGCAGCGGTTGATTGCGCTTCGCAAGCGGCATCGGATCTTCCGACGGCAACGCTTTTTTGCCGGGCGAATCCAGGGCGCTGCCGCCGTCCAGGACATCCATTGGTTAACACCTCAGGGCACTGAATTCACCGATGACGCATGGAACCACGGTTTTGCCCGCTGCCTCGGGGCTTTATTAGTAGGCGAGGGAATGGGAGAGTTCGATGAGCGCCGACAGCCCATTGCGGATGACGATTTTTTGCTGCTGCTCAACGCCCACCACGAGGCTATTCCCTTTGTGTTGCCGACCGCGCCGCGGGGTGAGGGGTGGTGGCTGTTGCTGGATACCGCCGCGGAGCGAGGTGTTGCTGCAGGACCGCACTTCTACCCGGCAGAATTGGGGCGCTACGCCTTACAAGCCCGCTCGTTTGTGCTGTTGACGGATGCCAAGCCAGAACAGCGCCTCGGTGGCGAGCCGGTAGCGTTGGTGGTGCCATTGGGCACCGAGAATCGTTGAATCCGGGAACGACTTGGGGGGACTGCATTTGCGCGGAAAGAAAGGCATTGTGAGTCGCGGTAACAATGAAGGCGTGTGGCTTGTCGATGATCCGCTTTGGTACAAGGACGCGATCATCTATGAGCTCCACGTGAAGGGCTTCTTCGACAGCACTGATGATGGTATTGGCGATTTCGTCGGATTGACCTCAAAGCTCGATTATCTCCGGGATTTGGGCGTGAATGCGTTGTGGCTGTTGCCGTTTTATCCCTCACCGATGCGCGACGATGGCTACGACATCGCCGATTATCACGGCATCAGTCCCCAATATGGGACGCGAAAGGATTTTGTTAACTTCGTGCGGGAAGCTCATCGGCGGGGGCTGCGGGTGATCACGGAGCTCGTCATCAACCATACCTCCGATCAGCACCCCTGGTTTCAGGCCGCGCGCCGGGCTCCGCCCGGGTCTGCCAAACGCAATTTCTACGTCTGGAGTGACACGGACAAGAAGTTTCCCGAGACGCGGGTCATTTTCACCGATTACGAAACCTCCAACTGGGCATGGGATCCCGTTGCGCACGCTTATTATTGGCACCGCTTCTTCGCTCATCAGCCCGATCTTAACCACAACAATCCGCAGGTGGTCCGAGCGGTGTTGCGGGTAATGCGGTTCTGGCTGGACCTGGGGGTCGACGGCTTGCGCCTCGACGCCATCCCTTATCTGTGCGTGCGCGAGGGAACAAACAATGAGAACCTCCCGGAGACGCACGCGGTTATTCGAGAGATGCGCCGCGGGGTGGACAGCCACTATCACAATCGCATGTTTCTCGCGGAAGCAAACCAGTGGCCGGAGGACGTGCGGGAATACTTCGGCGCGGGTGACGAATGCCATGTCGCCTACCATTTTCCATTAATGCCGAGGATTTACATGGCGGTAGCCCAGGAGGATCGTTTTCCCATCGTCGAGATCATGCGCCAGACGCCGGAGATCCCGGAGAGTTGCCAGTGGGCGATTTTTTTGCGTAACCATGACGAGCTCACCCTGGAGATGGTCACCGATCGGGAGCGCGATTACATGTATCAGATGTACGCGCAAGACCCGCGCATGCGCGTGAACGTCGGGATCCGCCGCCGTCTAGCGCCGCTGCTGAAGAACGAACGCGACAAGATCGAGTTGCTTAACAGTCTGCTGATGTCTATGCCCGGCTCGCCCATCATCTACTACGGCGATGAGCTGGGTATGGGCGACAACATCTTTCTCGGGGACCGCAACAGCGTGCGCACCCCGATGCAGTGGAGCCCGGATCGCAACGCCGGTTTCTCCCGAGCCGATCCGGCGCGGCTCTACTTGCCGCCACTGATGGATTCAGTCTACGGCTACCAGGCGGTAAACGTGGAGGCACAGACCCACAACGCCTCGTCGCTGCTCAACTGGATGAAGCGCCTGCTCGCGGTGCGCAAGACGCACCAAGCTTTTGGCCGTGGGAGCCTCGAATTCTTGGCCCCGGGAAACCGCAAGATCCTGGCGTATCTTCGGGAATATGCTGGAGAATCTATCTTGTGTGTGGCTAATCTAGGGCGCACCGCGCAGCCGGTGGAGCTCGATCTCAGCCGGTTCCGGGGCCGGATTCCAGTCGAAATGCTCGGCCGGTCGCCATTTCCACCGATTGGCGATCTCCCCTACCTGCTCACCCTGTCCGGGCATGGCTTTTACTGGTTTAGTTTGGCCGAGACGGGGGAGATACCGGCTTGGCATGAAGAGCACTTACCTCCGGATACTTCGCCGACCTTGGTGCTGTTCGATGGTTGGAAAAGCCTTCATCAAGACCGGGTGTCGCCGACCCTGCGTTCCCTCGCACGCCAGGCTCGTGAGCACCTTGAAGCACAGGCGGTGCCACAGTTTATGGTTAACCAGCGGTGGTTTGCCGCCAAGGGCGACCGCATTACCGAGGTGGCGCTCATCGAGGATGCGCAATGGCAGGATGGAGGCGGCAGTTGGCTGTTGGCCTTGTTCGCCGTAACGACCAAGACCACGGCAAGCCAGATCTACTTCGTGCCGTTGTCATTGGTGTGGGAGACCGAACGGGAAGATCGACTGCGGGATCTGCGTGCTGCCATTATTGCTAAGGCGCGACAAAGGGCCAAGGAGGGCATTGTCTGCGATGCGCTGGCGGACAGCCGCTTCGCTCGGGCCATGGTCAAGCTCATTGGCAAGCAGCAAGTGCTACCGTGCGCCGGCGGTCACATCCGCATGGTGGCGACCAGCGCCTTCCAGGCGCTCTTGGGAGAAGGGATTGCGCCAAGCGACGTGCATGAGCCGATTCCCCAGGGAACCAATACCGCGGTGGCGGTGGATGCGCAGTTCTTTTTGAAAATCTACCGCCAAGCCCATGAAGGCATGAACCCTGAGCTCGAGATGGGCCGTTTTCTCACCGAGGTGGCTCATTTTGAGCACAGCGTGCCGGTGGCTGGCGCCATCGAGTACCACCGCAATGACGGCACCACCATGACCCTCGGGTTACTCCAGGGCTACATGGAAAATCAGGGGGACGGCTGGAGCTATACGCTCGACTATCTGGAACGCTTTCTGATGGATCGCCAAACCGGTGTCACCGACCTGTCGCTCCTGCCTGAGGAAGTCCATGCCGCTCACCTGATGATGGCCCGCCGGTTGGGTCGCCGTACCGGTGAGCTGCACCGTGCGCTGGCGGTGCCAACCGGCGATCCGGCGTTTGACCCCGAGCCGATCTCGGAGCAGGACCTCGCCGCGTGGAAGGACAAAATCGGCATCGAGGCGGGTGTTGCTGTGGATGCGCTAAAGCAGGGCCTAAGCACTTTACCGGTAAGAGTGCAGTCCATTGCCGGGGCCTTGCTGGAGCGATGGGAGCCATTGGTCTTCAACACGTTGGCTTCGGTTCCGACGCGACTTCGGGCGGTGAAGACACGCTACCATGGCGATCTTCACCTCGGTCAAGTGCTGGTGGTGCAGAACGATTTTGTCATCATTGATTTCGAGGGGGAACCGGCACGGACCTTCGCGGAACGGCGCGCTAAGCACTCGGCGCTGCGGGACGTGGCCGGCATGCTGCGCTCGTTTGACTATGTCGCCTTTGCCGCGCTGTATCGACTGAGCGCGGAGCAGCCGGATGCGTTTGACAGTCTAGAGCCTCATGCCCGGATTTTCGAAGCGAGTGCGGCGGAGGCCTTTATGGCAGGTTATCAGGAGGGGATTGGTGACTGTTCGGTGATGCCCGATGATCCGCTGGTAGCCCGGCGTCTGCTGACCTTGTTCGTGTTGGAAAAGGCATTTTACGAATTACGCTATGAAATTAATCACCGACCGGACTGGGTCGGGGTGCCAATGAGCGGCATTCTCGCCTTGATCGAGGCCTCCGGCGGTTAGCTAGTCCCAGGGAAATCGTTGCCGGGGGGTAACGTGTTTACCGGCGAATTTCTTTACCTCGATAACACCACGGGGGCTGGCCCACGACTCGCCGTTTCCGAGGCTCTTGCGCACTTTCCCGTTGGCCTGCTTCGGTGCCGCGTTTCCGATGGCGATAGGCCGACAGCCTGAGAAGTCGTCGGTTCTCTTTATAGCAAGAACACCGTTGCAAGCCCCAGAAAGCTAGTGAAACCTACCACGTCGGTGATGGTAGTGAGAATGACCGCCCCAGAAACCGCCGGATCAACCCCCCAGCGGTGCAAAACCAGGGGCACCAAAACCCCGGCGATCACGGCCACGACCAGGTTGATCACCAGCGCGGCGGCGATAATCTGACCAATCAGGGGATCCTTGAACCAAACGGTGGCCGCAAATCCAACAACGAGCGCCCACAACAGCCCGTTGAGAACGCCGACGGCCAGCTCCTTAAAGGTGAGCCAACGGATATTCGCGCTGGTGATTTGATCCAGTGCCAGCCCGCGGATCGTCAGGGTGAGTGTTTGGCTTCCGGCGATCCCGCCCATGCTGGCGACGACGGGCATGAGCACCGCCAACGCCACCACCTGTTCCAGGGTTTTCTCGAACAAGCCGATGACCCAAGAGGCGAGCAGCGCCGTGGCCAGGTTGATTCCGAGCCACACCGCCCGGCGCCGCGCGCTTGGCATCACCGGAGCAAACAGATCTTCTTCCTCACGAAGGCCGGCCATGTGAAGAATGTGCTCCGAGGCCCGTTCTTCAATGACATCGAGCACATCATCCACGGTAATCCGCCCCAGCAGCCGGCCATCCTCGCGAACCACGGCCACGGAGATGAGATCTCGGCGCTCAAATAGGCGCACCACCTCCGACTGAGGGGCGTCGGCACGCACCACAGGACCCTCCTGCATGACGATCCCCACTGTGCGGCTGGGGTCACTGGTGAGCAGCGTTGCGAGCGCAAGCTGACCAAGGTACCTGCGCTGGCGATCGATCACCATGAGGTGATCGGTGTGGTCGGGTAAGGATTCGCGTCGCCGGAGATAGCGCAGCAATCCCTCCAGGGTGACGTCGGCGCGCACTGCCACCACCTGAGAATCCATTAGGCGCCCAGCACTGTCCTCCGGATACGCCAGCGTTTCCTCGATGCGCTCCCGATGTTGCGGCGCGAGGGACTCCAAAATTGCTTCGCCCAGGTCTTCGGGCAGCTCATCGATGACCTCGGCGAGATCGGTGGTTTCCATCAACCCTGCCGCGGCGATGATGTCCTGCGGGCGAAGGGCTTCCACGAGACCTGTCCTGGCAATTTCCCCGAGGTGAGCCAGGACTTCGCCGGCCATTGCTTCGGGGACGAAAGGCCACAGCTGCTCGCGCTCCGGGGCGGGAAGTGATTCGATGAGATCGGCGATCTCTGCCGGATGCAAAGACGCCATGCGCTGTTGTAGAGCGGGCTTATCGCCTAGCGACAAGTCCCGGCGTGCGGCTTCGATCAGATTGTCCTGCTGCTCCGGGCTCTGCTCTGTGACGTCCGCCATGGTTTGCTCCTGCGCTGCAAGCAGCCCCGTGCTCGCGGACGGGCAGAGGACTGTGGATGATTGTTATTGGTTTGACGAACCGACCGACCTAGGTCGAGGCTCGGTGCGAGAAGGTGGTGCAACTAAGGACCGGTTGCCGTGGATACTTGACCACCTCTGGGTGGTCGCAGCGTATGAACACGGAACCGCGCTTACTGCGTAGTAGCCGGACGTGACGACACCGATGGCAGAGACTCTGCGGGAAGGGATCTCTGATTGTCGGTATGTGCTCGCGATTCACGATAACCTCAGCGTGATGCTGCCCAGCGGGCCATTGCTTATATACCAGATATACCAGCACTTCTGACACAAGGCCATAGAATTGCCCTCCAGCAGGTAGAAGACCACGTGGCATTACTCACGCTGTGCTGACTAACGTGCTTAAAGGGCCTATGTCATTCGCGCAAAGAAACGAAAGAGCCTTTATGACGGGTGTGTAGGACTGGGTTTGTGTCTATCAAACCGGTATAGTATCGATACTACAAGGCTATGCATGCAATGTCCCTTTTCGATGTTGTCGAGCGCATGGGCACCGTCGCGCGTGCGGCGTCACGCAAAGCTGCCGCCACCGTGAAGCTGCAGCCAGTTCATCTGCAGGTGCTGGCTTACTTGGCGCGCTGCAACCGCTACAGCAATACGCCAGCTGCCGTGACTGACTATTTGGCCATTACCAAGGGCTCCGCATCGCAGTCGCTCTTAGTGCTGGAGCGAAAACAGCTGCTGGAGAAAGTAGCCGACAGTCGGGACCGGCGCGTGGTGCATCTGCACCTTACCGAGCAGGGGCATGGTGTTATTAGCTCCACGTTTCCACCCACGCTCTGGCAGCAGGCTTCCTCTGGGCTAGAAGAGCAACGGCTTGTGCTCGCCGCCCAAACCCTTGAGCAAATCCTGCGAAACGTGCAACACCGTCACCAGACCTTTGGTCAGTGCTTCACCTGCCGGCGCTTTCAGACAGAAGGCACAGACAACTTTCGTTGCGGGCTCACCCAAGAGGCGCTGAGTGGCGCAGAAGCGCAGCAGATTTGCCATGAGCACGAGTTTCCCCGCTTACCGTGAAACGTTACCGCCAAGGGGTGGATTTTTGCCACCAGGCCTATCCTGGGCAACATGATCAGATCATGGGCAGATCATCGGGGACGGCAGCGCGAGCGGGTCTTGTCGGTTCAGGTGGTTCCATAAGAAAATGCAGATAAAAGCCCGCTCGGCGGGTGTGGTCATTGCCAGGCAAACAAGGGATGGCTGGCGCTACCTGCTGTTGCGTGCTTATCGCTACTGGGACTTTCCAAAAGGGCTTGTCGAGCAAGGGGAAAACGCTTTGGCTGCTGCCTGCCGCGAAGTGCAGGAAGAAACGGGGATAGAACGGTTAGAATTTGTGTGGGGTCATGATTACTGGGAAACGCAGCCCTATGGGGCCGGTAAAGTAGCGCGCTACTATCTGGCTCTGACGGAGCAAGCGCATGTTAATTTACCCATCAGCGCCGAGCTTGGCAGGCCTGAGCATGATGAGCTCCGCTGGGTTTCTTATAATGAAGGCATTATCTTGCTCGGTGATCGGCTGCGGCCTGTACTGCGATGGGGGCATAACTTGACGACTCGCAACGGACTCTAGGCCACCACCGCCTCGCCGCGCGACAACCTTTTAGCCGAAGCAGGAGCGGCAATATTGAGTAAAGGAAGGCGATATGGCATTTATCGTCTGGGACGAGCAGCATAGCGTCCGAGTGCGACAGATCGACGATGAGCATAAGGGAATGATCACCCTGGTGAACGAGTTGAACGAGGCGATGAAGCAGCGCAAGGGCAGGGAAGAAATCGCCCGGATCTTGTCAAAGCTCATAGCGTATACGCGGGCCCACTTCGCCGCCGAAGAGCGGCTGATGATGGATCACGATTATGCCGGTTACCCGCGGCATAAAGCTGAGCATGAGAGGCTGTTGCAAGAGATATTAGTGCTGGAAAAGCGTTTTTCCGAAGGCGATCTACTGCTCTCCTTTGGCATCATGCTGTATCTCAAAGGTTGGGCCATGATCCATATTTCCTCTTGCGACAAGGCGCTCGGCGCCTATTTGAACGACAAATCGGTCTACTGATCACATTGCCAAGAAGTTGTTTCAGAGAGTACCTGAAAATAGTGGCGGATGCGCTGGCAGTGCTTAAATGTCCCGAGTTATCTTGCCAGGCGTATCAATAGCGGATCGTGCTTGAAAAAAAATTGATGACGGCTATGCCCGAGATGATGAGCGCGATACCAATAACGGCGGGCCAATCCGGAACCTGTTTGTAAAATAGGGCGCCGGCAATGGCTACCAGCAGGATGCCGAATCCTGACCACAGTGCGTAGGCGACGCCAACGGGCATGGTTCGTAGCACCAGGGTCAAGAGATAAAATGCGCAGCCGTATCCGAGGACGACGATCAAGCTCGGCAGGGGGCGGGTAAACTCCTGGGAGGCTTTGAGCATACTCGTCGCGGTGACCTCGGCGACGATAGCCATGGCAAGATAGACGTGGCTCATGGTCTCTCGATGAACGGTTAAGGTGGCAAGTCCATGGTCCTTTCGGCACCCCATGCCCCTCTAGATGCAAGTCGGCGCTGTGGAGATCGATGTCGATGTCAACATCATCAGCTTATCACGGGCGGTTTGGTCAGCAAAGCGCGCAGTGGTGAGCGAGGTCGGCTAGCGACGGCACGGCGCAGAGCGCAAGGATTGTTAGCGGCGTGCAGCGATGTTGCCTGGGTCACCTTTATCAGCATCGCGACGGTTATTCTCTTGGTTGCCGCGCCGCACGCCTACGCGGAGGTTTCGCAGGAGCTGACGGGCCACCTGGAAACGGGGGAGATCGCGTCCTTTTCCGTGCCAGACTTGCGCCAAGGCCAGGTGCTCTTCATACGGGCGGATGGCACTTCCGGCAATCTCGATCCCTTCGTCGCATTGATGAAGTCGCAAGTGCCCCTTGAGCAAATTGGGCCACTGTTGACGCCGGCGAAGATGCCGGTGACCAGCGAGTCAATCGCCAAGCGATTCGCGGCCGCGCCCTTTTTGGCATGGAACGACGATGCCAACGGCTCCCACAGCGCTGTTGTTAAATACCGTCTACCGGCGAGCGGCGATTATCGACTGCTCGTCAGCAGCACCCCGGCTCAGCCTACCTTCGGCGATTACCGCCTGCTGATCGGTGTCGACACGCCGCAGGCGCTCTCGGGGAGCGTACCGTCATCCGATGTTTCCTTGGCAGTGCCAGGCCCGCTATGGAGTGCCTCAAGACGAGGGGTTCAGGCGTTGCGCACAACGCTCGCCCAGACCCGACAGCAAGAGCTCTATCAGTTGCATCCGGTTAAAGCGGGGGAGACCCTCTACGTATTTATGGAAGCGCAGGCCGGGGGTGTGCTGCCGAACCTCGCTCTCGTGGACATTGGCAACAAGCCGCTTGAGACGGCGGTGGTTACTGAACGAGGCAAGCGCGCCACTCTCCGTTACACTTTTGACAACGAGAGGCGCAATCTCGCGTTAAGGCTCACGCGGCCTCGGAGAGAGGTAGAGGTCGACGAAATCCAGGCTCGCCTTCTGGTCGGGCTCGATGCGCCAGAGGTGCTGACGGGCGACGCCGAGGCTAGCGGAGGAGGTGTGGTTCGAGAAGCGACGCCGGTGCATGTGGGTATCAAGATGCAGCAGATCACTGGTGTTGACCAAAAACAGGAAAACTTCGGCGTTGTGGCAGCGCTTCGTATGCAATGGCAGGATCCAGGGCTCGCCTTCGACCCAGAACGCTGTGAGTGCCGCTGGAAGCTGTTTCAGTTGAACGATTTTCGTCAGTATGTGCGAGAGCAGGGAACGGTTTGGCCCGAATTTACCCTCTCCAACCAGCAGGGCCGGCGCTGGGAGCAGAATCAGGTCGTGGTGGTTTCTCCGAATGGTGACGCTCTCTACTTTGAGCGCTTTTCGACCACGCTGCAGGCGCCTGATTTTGATTTTCGGCTGTTTCCGTTTGATAGCCAGTTGTTCTTCATTCGGGTCGATTCCCTGTTCCCGGAGCAGTTTTTCCTTTTTAAGGATCTGCCGGGATTCACTGGGGTTGGCGAACAGTTGGGAGAGGAGGAATGGCTGGTCATTGGATTTAGCACTGCCATCACACAAGAGCGCAGCAGTACAGGTTTTTCCTCATCGCGCTATTCGTTTCGCTTTGAGGCCACACGACATCACAATTACTACATCATTCGGGTGTTTATTCCATTACTGATTATTTTGACCGTGTCCTGGGCGATCTTTTTCTTGAAGGATTATGGTAAGCGCGTCGATTTTGCGGCCGGAAATCTGCTGCTGTTTATCGCCTTTAACTTCACCATTGGCAATGATTTACCGCGGCTGGGTTATCTGACTTTGCTCGACATGCTGCTGGTGAGCGCTTTCCTTGTGACCAGCCTGGTGATGATCATCAGCGTTTTTCTCAAGCGCGCCGAAGCGCTGGGCAAAGAAGCCTTGGTACGTGCCGTCGATCGGTACGTGATCATCGCTTACCCGCTGGGCTACCTCATCGCGGTTGGCGTGATTGCGCTGCTGTTTGATTGACGGGAAAGCGGGCCACCTCTGACCTCTGCCTCGCGGTCAAGTGGCAATGTAAGGCTGCTTCCGGACCTTGCGTTTTACAAGTCGTACAAGGTGTCGTCGTGCTTTGGCGGAAGCAGCTCACGGCGCAGCGCTTTTAGATTGGCAGCGGCTCTCGTACCGCCGGCGGTGAAGGGATCCTCTTGCTGCAGAACGTCGCCTAGTTCCTCTTCGATCTTGTCCGGATCTTCGCCCGCCTCCATCCGGTGTATGGCTTCTTGCATGTGGCGGCCGACAGGCAGCCCCGCGGCATCGAAGAGCTTGCGCATGACGCGTGCGGCCTGCTTCGGATCCTCCTCGTCGGCGCCTTCAATTTCAGAGGCCATTGACGCCATCATCCGCTCCAATTTTTGCTCATCAATAGCGCCGAGCGGGCCGTCGTCACTTTCTTTGCGGCCTTTGGAAATCGCAAACAAGGACATGCGCCGCTCAAGCTCCGGGCGGCCACACTGCGGACAGTTCGGTTTTTTATCGGTGTTGACGCGCCGCGAGAAGAAGTTGAAAAGAGTATGGCAGTCGACGCAGTAGAATTCGTAGATCGGCATCGTGAGCACTGCCTCCTGAGGCTCTGAGGTTGCCTGTGTTCATAAATCAAGCCCGCGCAGCTTCACGGCCATCGGCTGCGGCAGGAATGGGCGCAGTTTAGCGGATGGTCTCTGCCAGTGGAAGCGATAAGGCGAGGGTGCACTCATTACTTCGGTTCAATGCTCCCGCGGTAGACTGAGTGATTGAACAATACGCGTTGGAGTCTCTAACATGAGCGACGCGGGGCCCGTCAGGAAGCAAAAATCCGTCAATTGAGAGGCAGTTCATTGGAAGCAGCGGCCATGGTCATTGTTTCGTCAGCATCACCAGTCAAGGGGTAAAACCGTGCTCGGAATCTGTAGGCAGTCAATCGCCTTGCCACAAGGGTGTGTTCAGCAGGGATGCTGGACTCAAGTCTACAAGGATGTATTCACGACG
>JBAPTW010000277.1:0-22187 GCA_049282355.1 Gammaproteobacteria bacterium
CCATGTTCAATGCGTGCACAAGAAATGAATCGCGGGATGCCGTGCGTAGAAAAGCGAAGCGCCTGTGTTTTAAAGAAAACCGGATTCGAAAAGCTGGCTATACGCCTTAATCCTGCTGACAGGGCGCTTGGAAGCTCCTTCATCTCAAAGTAGACTTGGTTGGCTAGCGTTATAGTTACCTGTTGAGATGGAACTTCCAGTACCAGGGGACTGGGTTTGGCTGTTATCTCCCAAGGTGGCCGTGTATCGGTAACGTCCTGCTCTGCAAACAGCCTTGCGTTAGGTGAAATCTGGGTAAGTAGCTTGGTTAATCTGTGCATGGAAAGCCTCTCTATCTGTGCAAGGTGCTGCCATTGATCGTCAATGACCTTCAATTCGGTATCTACAAACGAACTATTGCCCGCGAGTCTGGCTTTGCATTGAAGCGGCAGCGCTATTAAGTTGCCGAATCCTCCTTCAGGGAGAATGTCCTGATTAGGAAACAATCTGTCATAGGAATCGAAAGATAGGTTTGGGTAAATCTCCATCGCTTTATCAAGCAGCCCAAACCCCAGTAATCGAGCTTCGTTGGCAGAAACCTTTTCATCAAAAAATATCCACAGGTGTGCGCCGTTCCCGGAGCGTGAGATTTCTACTACATGAAGCACACCGTATTCTGCGCAGGCTATGGACATCGCTTTTACTTCATCTTGCCAGCTTCCTTTATCGAAATCGGCGGCCAGCAAGTAGCAGGTGTTGTCGTGGAGCAATGGATACAGGCCAACAACCTGCCGTCCAGCCAGGTGTCGATATATGACCTGATCGTTTAATTCGCTGAACTGGCGGTGAGTGCAGTCCTGACATTTGATCCGTAGCTTATTGCAGATCCCCTGTACCCATTCGTTGTTACAGGCCACGGAATAGCCGCTTCTTCCTTGTTGATTTTGCCAGCGATTGGCAAAAATATCGGTGCGACCACGGAACAGGCTTCTGAAAATCGCTATCTTTTGTTCTGGGGAGAATGAGTCCGAAACTGGAGGCGTTGGTTTGGATGCTTGCAGCTCTTCCCTGAGTGCTATGAGGTGCTGCTTTTCATGCTCAAGTTTAGTCAATCTTGCATCAATGGCGGAGATATCACGAAACTTTTCTCCGCTGGGGTATTGGTTAGGCATGAGCTCGCGGTGGTTTGATCAACGACTCTGCAGGGATGCCCAGCCCTTCGTGGAGTTTCCAGATCATCTTCAACGTCAGCGAACGTTTGTGATTAAGGATTTCGTAAACGCGATTACTTTTGCCGATCATGGGCTCCAGGTCTTTTACGGTTAATCCTTTGCGTTCCATTTCGAACTTGATCGCCTCAACAGGATCAGGTAAATCCATCGGGAAATGCTTGACTTCATAAGCCTCAATAAGCGTGACCATGACATCCAGCTTTTCGCCTTCTGGCGTATCTGGTCCAGCCATCATCAGCCTTTCAATTTCTTTTAATGCCGAGCGGTAGTCGGCATCAGTTTTAATCGGTTTGATGTCCATCGTTAATCCTCCGGCAGTTAAATGGTTTGCACATCAATCTTGTCGTACTGCGTATGGGTGCCAATAAAACGGATGTATACAACCCTGTATGCGTAGTTGATCCATACGACAAGTCGATACTTGTTCCCCGCAATATTGAACACCACTCGGCCATCTTTAAGGATGCTGGCATTCCTGAAGTCCTGCTTTACCTCGGCAGGTGAGCTCCAGTCGGCATGCAAGGCATGACGGTGCCAAGCTAATGCTGGCTCCTTGGCATCCTGATACTCCGGGTTCTCTTCCCAGAAGGCTTTCAGTGTCGATAGCGCGATGATCCTCATGTTTCAAATGATAGTCCCAAAATGGGACTTCCGCAACAAATTTTTGGCTACACACAGGCTTGGCCGACATCATCAACCTGGGTATCCTCATGAAATAGTGTTCGAATGAGACATTGAGTGCTTACGGATTTGTGGAAAAAATGAGTTCATTTTAAGAAATTTCTGAGCATGGTATTTTTCATGGTATTACCACCTACACCAATAAGTAAGTCATTGATAATAAATCGTAAAAATGGCTCGTTTACAATCGAGTGGGGGTGAGGGCTACCTATGACAAGGCCGAGTACCGAGAACAGCGCACGGATATGTTGCGGGACTGGACCGATATAATCGATGGGTGGACTACTGGGCAACGGCAATAACGTAATCAACAAAACCCTCGCCTCGTGCGGGGCGTATCCTGTCTGCGGCAGGGCATGGCTTCGCGTGACGCCTGATTTCATTTCCCCATGCCGCTTAAAATGACCGCTTGAGAGGACTAGTAACAGGTGCTACTATAAGTGCCAATTACTGGTCTTTTCAGAGGTGAACATGACTATTAAATTTTCCGAGGATCTGGTTTCCCTGACCGACCTGAAAGTGAATCCGGGCCGTGTGGTGAAGCACGCGACCGAGGCCCACCGGCCCGTGCTGCTGACCAGCCGGGGCCGGGGCGTCGCTGTGGTCCAGTCGGTGATCGATTACGAGAAAGCCGAGGAAGAGCGGGACTTCATGCGGGCGGTGGTCGCAGGACTGGCGGACCTGGAGGCGGGGCGGGAGGTTTCCCTCGACGAGGCCAGGGCGCGGCTCGGTCTTTAAGTAGCCCCGTGCCCGCGGTGACCATCAGTTTCGCCGAATCCGCGCTCCGTGATCTTGAGGAGGTGCAGGCCTGGTACGCGGAGCAAGGGGTGCCCGATATCGGGGCGAGGCTGGTGGAGGAAGTGTTCCAGCGCGTCCAGGCGCTGGCCGACCACCCTGACATGGGCCGAGTGGTGCCCGAATTCGATCAACCTTTCCTGCGGAAGCTTATACATCCGCCGTTCCGCATTGTGTACCGGCGTGATCCACAGCGGGTGAGAATTGTCCGCGTCTGGCGCAGCGAATGCCTGCTGCATGGTCGTGGGTTGCACATCACAAACCGTGCATTGATATCTCGGCGGGCGTAACCGAATAAACGTTCTCCTCCCCAGAATCGGTAAATACCTCAACGTGATCTCTCGGTCGTGCCTATAGGGCTAAGGGAATGTCTAATCGTTCGCTCACACCTTTTCCTGCTCAGGGGGCTATACCATAACTCATTGATATTATATGCATTTGACACCCCGGAAGATACCAGAGACCCCCATTGAATTAGCAAGGCTGGATTTCATCTCTGTCAGGGCGCCATCAAGAAGTGACTCAGGGAGGCGCTTTTGATAAGTTGACTGGAGGCAGCTGCTCAAGGCGCCGCCCGTGAAAACTCCGGAATTGGCTTATTGAGGGATGCGATTCGGTCGTTGTGCCGGATTCGGACCGTACAAAGGCAGGAGGAACGTTTCGTGAAGCAGGCTATGTTTTGCGAATTTACGCTCGATCTGCGGGGCCTAACTTTTTCTAATTTGATCCGTGATTGCATCAATCCGTCCCGGAAGGCCGTGGTTTGATCGTGGGCGGCGTCCATTCTCCATTGACGATCGGTTCCTTCGGCCAGTAGGCACGGATGTAGAGCGAGTAGTCTTTGGATGGAGCCGGCAGCCAGTTGGACTCCTTGTCAGCACCGGGCGATTTCGGTTGGACGTAGATCGTCAGACTTCCGTCTTCTGCGAGCTTCAGATTCTTGTTCTTCGTGCCCAGCGAGAAACGGTTCAGTGTGTTGGGATGGAAGAAGTGCTTCTCGTTATACAGTGTCAATGACCAGAATCCGTTGACCGGTGGGAGCTGGCCCTTGGGGAAGGTCACGGTGTAGGCCTTGGAGCCGTTGATGCGCTCCCCGTTGCTGTCAAAGTCCGCGCCGAAATAGACGGTCTCCTCTGGCATGTTTGAGAACATGTTGCCCTTGGCTGTGGCCGTCCGCTGGAAGTAGCCGCTGCCGAAGCGCGCGGAGTTCTTTTGGGTGCGCCAGCCATTGCCCGCATCGACCGCATTGCCGCGGAATTCAAACATCGGATCAAGGATCTCTTTTTCGGTCGCAACGGCAGTTTCCGCGAGGGCTTTCTTCAATTCAGGATCTTGTGCCGCGGCATCCAGAATTTGCCGGATCCAGGCGTAAAGCGCTTTTTCGCCGGGCAAAGGGTCAACTTCATCCATGACCGCGGACAGCTGATCGAAGAATTTTTCTGGAATGACCCAGGCCGTTTCGCTGTCACCCGACGTGTCCGGCGTGGGAATTGTCCTGGCCTCGCTCCAGTCGGTTGTCTGCATCTTGCCGGTGAACTTGCTCAAGGGATACATCATGACCTGGTCGACCAGCGGCTGAATCGCCGCCCGATCCGCATCGGTATCGTCCATGAAAATGCGGGGGAGAATGGCGTTGATGTTCGTCGAAGAGCGATAGACAGCGGTGATGCCGTCTGGCTTTTTCCCTTCCCAGTTGGGACCGACCAGCAGGTAGCTGCCTGGCTTTGTTTCATATTGGGTGCCCATTCGGGCGAATGAATCGGTGCGTTGATCGACAATCTGGTAAACCCAGAAGCGGTCACCGAAGTCAGGCACCTGTACTACGGCGGACTCCTTGCCCAGATCCATGAAGCCCGCACCGTACACCACGTCCTGGTTTGGGCAGGTCACGAAACGTTGTTCCGGCGAGACATAGTCCGAGAGCATCCCGAGTTCGTTCGCAGGACCCACGGGCAGTACCCCTCCCAGCAGGCCCGGATAGGGTACTTTGGCAAAGGTCTGTTGGCGGTTGTGCATGTTCACCATGGGCCACGCCCAGAGATAGGCCATGCGACCGATAGCTTCCACATAGGCTTGGCTGAGCGGTGCGCCCGGAACCGGCGCGGGAACGTCCGCGGCGGACTTGGGCGCGAGCACTTGGCCGATGTCGGCATGCAGCGGTAGGGGCATTGTCAACAGGGGAGCGAGGATCATTGCCCCGGTGAATTTTGCAGAGGATCGGATGGTGGCTTTTCTACTCTAGCAGTCGGAATGGTTGAGTGTTCCATGCGTCTTCTCTGTTGTTTGTGTGAGCCCATACAATTCACTCAGTATAGTAGTTCAGATTTGACCTAAGACGCCTCTGATCATTTTGGGGCTACGCTTTCGCTCGCGTGGCCTGCGCTTTCGAGCACAAGGATCCACGGGCAGCGTTGCAACTTTAGGAGACATTCGGACAATGGTATTTTTCATGGTATCGACACGCGTGACCGCCGGAGAACCTCCGCCGCTACTGGTGGTTCGCGGCTTGTTGATAATCGAGTGGGAATAGGCGGTAGTAGCCGCGCTTTTACCCACGGCCATCGAGCATTTACTTTACTCGCTGGCCGGCAGCGTCCGCTACCCAACTGCACTCAGGAAGGCATCGATGAACGTTGACGAGCACTGGATGAGCCTGGCTCTTCAGCTCGCAATGCAAGGGCAGCGTGCCGGAGAGGTACCGGTTGGTGCGGTATTGATAAAAGATGGTTGCGTCCTTGGTCAAGGCTGGAATCGCCCGCTGGCAACCCATGATCCGAGCGCTCACGCTGAAATCGTCGCCCTGCGGGCGGGCGGGCGGCGCCTTCGCAACTACCGCCTGCCAGGAACCATACTTTATGTCACCCTCGAGCCCTGTGTGATGTGCGCTGGCGCCATTGTCCAGGCACGCGTTGAGCGGGTCGTTTTTGGTGCCTACGATCCGAAGGCCGGTGCCGCCGGTAGTGTGTTTAAAGTGCTGGTTTCCGATAGGCTCAACCATCAGCCGGCTTGTCTAGGTGGGATTTTGGCCTTGCAGGCGAGCGAGCTGATGAAGCTTTTTTTCCAGGCTCGCCGCGATGACAAGCGTCACAGGTTTAAGACGGCTTCTAACGGCTCTAGCGCGTAGCGCTCATCCCTCGCGCACTGATCGACGTTCTTGTGCTCCCGATGAAGTTGCATTGGTGGCGAAATTGCCGTGCCATAAGAAGCAAAAATAGTGACTGCATCGCCCCTAAACAATTCAACAATCAGTCGCTATCGCTCCTCGATTCTGGCCTAAACCAATAATTTGACAGAATACTTGCATCAGCATACCTTATGCTACATTGTTACTCCAAAGTGCAGCCCGCGGTCGCGCCCAGCATGGCTTTGAGTAATCTGCTTGCGCGTCTTCTTCCCGTGACCACGGATAGGTTCATGATCCCTTAAGAGCTGTTTAAAAAATATCGCGAGCGCCGGAGTCGCGAGGCGCACGGTGGCGAGCAACCGAAGCCTTACAGGACAAAAAGATTTGGCTGCTAGCGGTGGCGCAATAGCGAGCGCAATAGGTTGGCTTATCATTAGCCCCCAGATAGCGAGGGTTCGTAAACGATGGATGTAGCACAGCGCGTAGCGGCGCGCGTGGGTGAAGCTTTAAAGCAGCGTGGCTTCATGCTGGTGACGGCTGAGTCGTGTACTGGCGGATGGGTTGCGAAGGTCGTGACTTCCGTAGCCGGAAGCTCTCTGTGGTTTGACAGGGGCTTCGTGTCCTATTCCAATGTGGCCAAGCAAGAGATGCTCGATGTCAAGTCAGCAACACTGAAAGACTATGGGGCAGTGAGCGATGAGGTGGTGCAAGAAATGGCGCTCGGTGCTCTTGCTCATAGTGCTGCACAAGTGAGCGTTGCCATTAGCGGCATCGCCGGCCCCGAAGGGGGTACCCCGACCAAACCAGTGGGTACGGTATGTCTGGCATGGTGTGTTCGGAACGGTATTCCCCGGTCACGCGCGACTCATTTTGCCGGGGATCGCGAAATGATCCGACAGCAGGCAGTGATGGCCGCCTTACAAGGCGTGCTGGACGAGTTAAACCGGGTTGAGAGCGCATCACTAGCGAGTAAAACCACCGCTTAATGGTGCTGTCTTAATGAGTAACCGAAGGGATGATGGACCCTTCTACAAGGCAGCGGCTTTTTTTTGCCTTGTCCCCCGATGAGGTTTTTCGTACGGCGCTGGTGAACCTCACCGAGAAGCTGCTGCACGAGCGCGGTAAGCGCGTTTCACCCGAGAACCTCCATGTGACCCTCGTTTTTCTCGGTTCCACGGATCGAGAGCAGCGACTTTGTGCCGAGGCGGTGGCACGCGAGGTGGCCATCGAGCCTTTTACCTTGACATTTGACCGGCTGGGTCATTGGCCAAGGCAGCGAGTACTCTGGTCGGCCCCATCCGCGGTACCGGAAGGTTTGCTCTTGCTGGTTAATGCGCTCAACGATGGTTTGTGCCGATGTGGATTTTCTCTGGAGACAAGGCCTTATCGCGTTCATCTTACTGTGGCCCGCAAGATAACGGGTCCCGTGCCGGATACCTGCCATGAGCCCCTCGTATGGCCGGTGCAAGCGTTTTATTTGGTTGAATCGCAGACGCGACCGCAGGGGGCGTGCTATCGGGTCATCGGCACGTGGCCGCTGTGCGCCGCACAGCGGCCGTCTTCTTAAGGTTACTCGGTTAAGGGCCGAACACGAGGTGCCAATAAGCACCGATTGTGCCTTGACGCACTTGTGGACGCAGGGATTCGTTCGCGCTGCTTGGTACGTCAATGGTGCATGCTAGGAGGCCCTTAACAACTGTGGGATAATTTTGGCCCGTGGTGATCAACCCACGGCATCGCCAAGAGGAAGACGTTTGTGGATGACAATCGACAGCAAGCATTACATGCCGCATTGGCCCAAATCGATCGCCAGTTCGGGAAGGGGGCGATCATGCGTATGGGTGACACCCAAATCTTGCGCGGTCTAGACGTGGTTTCCACCGGATCGCTCGGCTTGGACATCGCGCTCGGAGTGGGAGGATTGCCGCGGGGCCGGGTCGTAGAGGTCTTCGGCCCGGAATCGTCCGGGAAAACAACCCTGGCGTTACAGGTCGTTGCCCAGCTGCAAAAACAAGGCGGGACGGCCGCCTTTATCGATGCTGAGCACGCCCTCGATCCAATCTACGCCAAAAAAATTGGAGTCAATGTCGACGATTTGCTTGTCTCGCAGCCCGACACTGGTGAGCAGGCGCTGGAAATCGCCGACATGTTAGTACGTTCCAGTGCGGTCGATGGCATTGTCATCGACTCCGTGGCGGCGCTGACACCAAAGGCTGAACTTGAGGGGGAGATGGGGGATAGCCACGTGGGATTGCAGGCCCGCCTGATGTCCCAGGCACTGCGTAAACTCACGGGCAACATTAAGCGTTCCAACTCGCTGGTGATCTTTATAAATCAAATCCGCATGAAGATCGGCGTGATGTTTGGCAGCCCGGAAACGACCACCGGGGGCAACGCATTAAAATTCTATTCATCGGTTCGTTTAGATATTCGGCGCATCGGATCAATCAAAAAAACAGATGAAATCATCGGCAACGAAACACGCGTAAAGGTGGTCAAGAACAAGGTAGCGCCACCCTTTAGACAGGCAGAGTTTGACATCCTCTATGGGGAAGGCATTTCTCGCGCCGGTGAATTAGTTGATCTGGGTGTGCGTCACGGCATTGTCGAAAAAGCGGGCGCTTGGTACAGCTATAATAAGAACCGCATTGGTCAAGGTAGGGACAACGCTCGGGAATTTTTGAAGGAGCACACGGATCTGAGCCAAGAGATCGAGGCGAAGATCCGTGAGAAGGTGCTATCAACTCCGTCTCAGGAGCTCAAACCGGAGGAGGTTGAGGCCTGACCCCGTGGACTGGCGAGGTACTTGCCGCGGCGCTGAAGCTGCTGGCGCGCCGCGAGTATTCGCAGGCCGAGCTTGCGGCGAAGCTGCTTACCAAGGGCTATGCTGCAGCGGCTGTTGGTGACGTCACTGACCAGCTGACAGCCGAGGGGAAAATATCAGATGCGCGGTTTGCTCAGTGCGTGATAAAACAACGTATCGCGAGCGGATATGGTCCGCGGCGTGTGCGCTGGGAGTTACGGTCACGAGGGGTTGCCGACTCCATTATAAAAGAGCACCTCCCTCAGCTTGATGATGATTGGTGTGCGCTGATCGTCGTACTGCACCAGAAGCGGTTTGGCGAAACGCCAGCGAAGGGTTATCGAGAGCAAGCGCGGGAAGTGCGTTTTTTTGAGGCTCGGGGATTTACTTTAGAGCAAATCCGGCGCGCCTTACGGTACGAGCTGTAAACAAACAAGACTTCAGCGCCGGCTATGAAAACCAGTAACGAACTGCGCAGAGCTTTCCTTGAATACTTCAGGGTGCATGGTCACGAAGTGGTCGCGAGCGGTTCGCTGATTCCCGCCAACGATCCATCGCTTCTGTTTACCAATGCCGGTATGGTCCAGTTTAAAGAGGTGTTTCTGGGCCTCGATAAACGTCCCTATAAGCGGGCGGCGTCAAGCCAGCGTTGCGTTCGAGCCGGCGGCAAACACAATGATTTGGAGAATGTGGGTTACACCGCTCGTCATCACACGTTCTTTGAGATGCTGGGTAACTTTAGCTTCGGCGATTATTTTAAGCGTGAAGCGATTGCCTTTGCTTGGGAGCTGCTGACCCAGATTTTCGCCCTTCCGCCAGAGCGCCTGTGGATCACTGTTTATGAAAAGGACGACCAAGCCGCCGACATCTGGTTAAAGGAGGTCGGTGTCGATCCCGAGCGGTTTTCTCGCTGTGGCACCAAAGATAATTTCTGGGCTATGGGAGATACGGGGCCTTGTGGACCGTGTTCCGAGATCTTCTATGACCATGGCCCAGAGATAACTGGCGGGCCCCCGGGAAGCCCAACCCAGGAAGGCGACCGCTATGTCGAGATCTGGAATCTTGTGTTCATGCAGTTCAATCGGGAGCCCTCCGGCGAGCTCAAACCTCTGCCGAGGCCTTCCGTTGATACGGGTATGGGGCTCGAGCGATTAGCGGCCGTCATGCAAGGGGTACACAGCAATTATGAGACCGATTTATTTCGCCATCTTATCGAAGCGGCCGCGAAAATCACTCATACCGAAGACCTTGCCGACCAATCGTTGCGGGTCATTGCCGACCATATTCGTTCCAGTTCATTTCTGATCGTCGACGGCGTCTTTCCCGCCAACGAAGGACGCGGCTATGTGCTGCGCCGAATCATTCGCCGCGCTTTGCGCCACGGGCACAAGCTTCGGGTGCGGGAACCTTTTTTCCACCGTTTGGTGGCCGTGCTGGAGCAGGAGATGGGGCAAGCTTACCCCGAGCTTGACCAGCGCCGCGAGTTGGTGGAACGGGTGCTCAAGCAAGAGGAGGAGCGATTCGCCGAAACCCTCGATCAGGGCATGCATATTCTGGAAAAGTCCATCCACGACCTGGCGGCGGGCACCATCCCGGGAGAGACCATATTTCGACTCTACGATACCTATGGCTTTCCAGTGGATTTAACCGCTGATATCGCCAGGGAGCGCGGGCTCGCGCTGGACGTGGAGGGGTTCGAGCGGAAGATGGCGGCGCAACGCGAACGCGGCCGTGCGGCAAGCCAATTCGGGCCGGGGTGGGTGGAAGATTTAGTGGCCGGTACCTGCTCCGACTTTACGGGGTACACCTACCTGCTGGAAGAAGACGCAGAGGTGGTCGCGTTGTATGTTGAGGGCGCCGAAACCCAGGCGCTGGAGAGCGGCACCGAGGCCGTGATCGTACTGGATCGGACCCCGTTTTATCCAGAAGCGGGCGGTCAAGTGGGCGATCAAGGGGTACTGCGTACCGCAGCCGCCCGCTTTGAGGTGTGCGATACGCAGCGCCAAGGAGAGGCCATTTCCCATGTGGGTCGATTAGCCGCCGGGCGGCTTCGGCGCGGTGAGCGCGTATGCGCCGAAGTCAATGCTAGCGCACGCCGAGCAACGGCACGCAATCACTCGGCCACCCACCTTCTTCATGCGGCCTTGCGCTCAGTGCTGGGCGAGCATGTGGCGCAAAAGGGATCGCTTGTTGCCCCCGATCGTCTGCGCTTTGATTTCTCGCACTTTGAGCCGGTCACACCGACCACGCTGCGGCAAATTGAGCGATGGGTCAATGAGGTAATTCTATCCGATACCGAAGTAGCCACCCGCGTCCAACCCTATCAACAGGCGCTTGAAGGGGGTGCGTTGGCGTTTTTCGGCGAGAAGTACGCAGAAGAGGTGCGAGTGCTTTCCATCGGGAATTACTCCACCGAGCTCTGCGGTGGAACCCACGTTGCCCGCGCCGGCGAGATTGGCTTTTTCAAAATTATTTCCGAAACCGGGGTGGCCGCCGGTGTGCGTCGCATTGAGGCCGTTACCGGTGATAACGCTCTCGATTGGGTATTGGCCCTCGACGACACTCTCGGCCGCCTGGCGCACCTGATTAAATCTGAGCCTCGGGCCCTGGAAGACAAGGTCACCCAGCTCTTGGCTCGCAATCGAACCCTTGAAAAAGAGCTTCAACGGCTGCGAGGGAAGCTGGCAGCCGTGCAGGGGAGTGAGCTCGCGGCGCAGGCGTTGGAAGTGAATGGCCTGAGGGTGTTGGCCGCGAGGATCGATGGAATCGATCCCAAGAGGCTGCGTGAAACGGTCGATCAATTGAAACAAAAACTTGGCTCTGCGGTGGTTGTGCTGGCGACCGTGGTCGGTGATAAAGTGAGCTTGGTCGCAGGCGTGACGCCGGATGGCACTGAGCACATTGCCGCTGGACCTCTGGTTAACTTTGTTGCTAACCAGGTCGGCGGGCGCGGTGGCGGTCGTGCGGATCTCGCTCAGGCGGGGGGGAACGATCCATCCAAACTAGACCAAGCGCTGCGAGCTGTTCCCGCTTGGGTCAAGGATCAGCTCGGTTCTTGAGAGGCTGCTTTGAATTTATTGCGGGCACCGACCGGGCCAGGGGCCGTCGCGTTTGCAGCAGCTTCCAGGCAGCAGAGACACTGGCTATTGCAATCCCGCCATAATCGAGGGGCAATCTAAGAGCTGCCAATGGCACTTATCGTTCAAAAGTATGGCGGTACCTCTGTAGGTTCACTGGAGCGCATTGCCGCCGTCGCCGATGAAGTTCGTGCGGTACGCGAATTAGGTGACGATGTCGTGGTCGTTGTCTCGGCAATGAGCGGGGAAACTAACCGGCTGCTGGTGATGGCCAAGAGCCTCAATCCTCAGCCCAATCCACGAGAGCTCGATGTGCTGCTGTCTACCGGGGAGCAAGTCACCATTGCGTTGCTCAGTATCTGCTTGGAATCGAAAGGCTGTCCGGCGCGCTCTTATACGGGGGGGCAGGTACACATCCGCACCGACAACGCCTATAACAAGGCGCGGATCCTTGATATCGATCACCGCCGCGTGGCGGATGATTTGGCTAAAGGCCGGGTCGTGGTCGTCGCGGGCTTTCAAGGGGTAGACGAGCACGGCAACATCACCACTCTGGGACGGGGCGGCTCCGATACGACAGCGGTTGCCCTGGCGGCTGCTTTGTCGGCGAAAGAATGCCAGATCTTTACCGATGTCGATGGCGTCTATACTGCCGACCCGCGGGTCGTGCCCGAGGCTCGCCGGCTGGACAGAGTCACTTACGAGGAGATGCTGGAGCTGTCAAGCCTTGGTGCCAAGGTGCTGCAGATTCGAGCAGTGGAGTTCGCGCGCAAGTACAACGTGCCGTTGCGGGTGCTGTCTTCGTTCCAGCCGGGCAAGGGTACACTTATCGCTGAGGAAGCCGCCATGGAACAACCACTTATCTCCGGAGTCACATGCAATCGGGACGAGGCCAAGCTCACGGTACTGGGCGTCCCCGACCGACCGGGGATCGCCCATCGGATTCTCGGCCCGGTGGCGAAGGCAAACATCGAGGTGGACATGATTGTCCAAAACGTGGGGGAGGATGGAACGACCGACTTTACCTTTACCGTGAATCGAAGTGATTATGAAGCGGCGCTCGGGATCCTAAAGCAGATTGCCGGGGACCTTGAGGCTCGTGAGGTGACTGGAGACCAGCGCATTGCGAAGATTTCTCTAGTCGGTGTTGCGATGCGATCCCACGCCGGGATCGCCAGCCGCATGTTTGAATCGCTCGCCACGGAGGGTATCAATATACGGATGATTTCCACTTCAGAAATAAAGATTTCGGTGATAGTTGACGAGAAGTATGCGGAACTTGGTGTGCGCTCCCTTCACACGGAGTTTGGGCTGGGACAGAACGGATAGAAGAACAAAAGGTCCAATTTTAAGTTGAAAGCTGAACTAAAAAAGGGTAACTCACGGACGCCAAGCCCCGTTCGTTGCCGACGACGAAGCGAAAAAAAGCAATATCCGTCATAGTCGGGTGCTTGTGAGCATGTACACTTACCCAGTGGGTCGGACGTTAACCCCTTATGAAGCATACGACCTGCGGAAGTCCGTGAAGCGGGTTCCACGGGGATTGGGAACCGGCGATACTCTTGGTCAAGGAGAAACGACATGCTTATTTTAACTAGGAGAGTGGGTGAATCGCTTATGATCGGCGATGAGGTCACAGTGACGGTACTTGGGGTCAAGGGGAATCAGGTCCGCATTGGGGTGAATGCGCCAAAAGAAATCGCCGTGCATCGCGAGGAGATTTATGAGCGTATCCAGCAGGAACGCGCGCACCAGGAAACGCCGGAGGACCGTGAGGCCCGTAGATAAAAAATACATTTTGCCAGGCTGATTTTCCTTCGGTATCCTACAGCAGTGCAGGTAACGAAAAGCGGTACCCCGATAACAGGCCATAAGGCTATGCCGTCAGTAGAGTAAGTCGTTCGCAGAATCCTGACTGCCGGTGCGAACTCTATTGCCAGATTTAGGAGAATGGAGGTGGCGCTTGGTGCGTCGGAGCCCGAAGGCTGTCGCGTATAATCGCCTTTTTGCACCGAAACATTCTGTTTGGAGAGATGGCCGAGCTGGTTGAAGGCGCTCCCCTGCTAAGGGAGTAGGGGGTTAACAGCTCCCTCGAGGGTTCGAATCCCTCTCTCTCCGCCAAGTAGTCCTGTCTCTGGGGTCTGCTCCAGGACCCCACAGAAAATTCCCTTAGATCAACCAATTCAGGTCCAGTCCGGCATCCGGTGCGAGGCCAGTGCGGATCTCATTTCGGGCCTTGCTGCGGGCGCGTGGGCCTGGTTCGCTCTCGGTTCGAGAGCGGTTTCACAGCCGAGTGCCCTTCGGTTGACGTGCGCGGCGCTTTCGGACGGGTTGCCGATGTCGTTGTCGCTGCCTTGTAATGACCCCGAGGAAGTAGATGCGAGGATGGTCGTTGTGTCGCGTCTGTGTTTAGATCGCTAAATAGCGGCTAGACGACCTAACGCGGCGAGTTATGAGAGGCTCTACGCCATGAGCAGCAGCTACCTTTACTGTCACGTGTAGGGACATGATCAGATCAGACGTGCGGGCGGTCTTGAACGCCTCCGCTTTGCTCGAGATCAGCGAGTACGATTTTTTTCGGCTGGCGTATTTCAGATGGCACGGTGAGATAGCGGATGAACGTGCCATGGAAGGTCAATTCGCCGCTTATATGTTCAGGGAAGTCGCGCCGCTTTGGGTGACGAGCTTCGCGCGTCTGGTGGAGCAGCAGCACGGGCAAGGCAGGTTGGACCGCCGCGCGCTCGGTGTTACAGAGTTGCGCCAGTCAAGACAGATGGTTTATCGAGGCATATTGGCTATCGCTGCCATTGTTGTCGTCATGACGGTCTTGATCGTGTTAGCAGAGTCAGCAGCGCAGTTTATCAGTCAGGAGGACCGTTGCATTTTCCCTCCGTGCTATTGAGGTCCGATTTGTTGCCGCCGCTTCGTCGGCTATGACTTCTGCGAAGATGCAATTGCCTACGCCAGTCGCGCCGCTAACACCGCTGATCTCCCTCGGACAGGGCGGCGCTGGCCTGGGCACGATGTGGGGCTGGGAGACCGCCCAGAAATGTTAAACGAAGCCGGCTATGCCTCCGTGGAGCGTCATGTCCTCCCGCACGACCCGATGAACGCCTGGTCCGTGAGCCACAAAGGGGTACGACCATGAGTCATCGTCATCAGAATCATTCTACCGTTATGGTGATAGGCGCTGACCGCATAAGAGCGCGGAAAAGGCCGTTTTTTGCCTTGCTACTACGCTCTTTCCCTGCTATACCTTACTCGCCTACTTGGGTATTACTCTAAAACAACTAACGGCTCGATCGCCAAGGCCTCCATGCCGTGGATAAATGGCTCGCCTTCATCGAGTCGGCCAACGGAGAAATGAAAGTTCATTCGAAGGAGGAAGCCATGACACCGATTAAGTCGCTAAGCCTGGCGCTCGGCGGTGCAGGGATAGTCGCTGCCACGCTTATTGGCTCCGAACTAGCCTCTTCCCCGGCCAGGGAGGAAGGTGGCGTTTTCTTTGACGAGGTATTGCGCGCCAATCGCGCCGCCTGTCTCCCCAACGGCGCCAGCAGCCAGAGCCTGATTGCCTATTATCAGAAGGTGGCAGCGGCGAAGACTGAGCTAAGGCCTTTTCCCACCGAGGGCGCATACTCAAGCGCTCGCCATCTCGATACAGAGCCGCCCCTGTGGGACAACCTCGGTGAAGAGAGCTGGCCGATCACGGTGGCCAACCCCCGCGCGCAACGTTATTTCGACCAGGGTCTGCGGCTCGCCTACGCTTTCAACCATGCCGAGGCGCGTCGTGCTTTTCGCACCGCGCAGCGGCTCGATCCCGACTGCGCCATGTGCTACTGGGGCGAGGCGCTGGTGCTTGGTCCTAACATCAATGCGCCCATGGAAGACGCGGCGCTGGCACCTGCGCTAGCAGCCCTGCGCCAGGCGCAGGCGAGGGCCGGCAGTACGAGCGCTAAGGAGCAGGCGCTGATCGCGGCGCTGGGCAAACGCTACTCGGATGATCCGAACCTAGATCGAGCGACGCTGGATGCGGCTTACGCCGAGGCCATGGGCGAGGTGACGGCACGCTTTGCCGACGATGAACAGATCGTGGTGCTCTACGCTGAGGCCCTGATGGATCTGCAGCCCTGGGATTACTGGGCAGCCGGTGGTGCCGAGCCCAAAGGTAAAACGGCGGAGATCCTCACCCTGTTGGAGGGCGTGCTCGCGGACAACCCCGATCATCCAGGAGCAATCCACTACTACATTCATGTGGTGGAGGCTTCGACCCAGCCCGAGCGAGCCGAAGCTTATGCACGCCGGCTACCCGCCGCCATGCCCGGCGCCGGTCATCTAGTGCACATGCCGTTTCATGTCCTCTACCGTATCGGCAAGTATCAAGATGCGCTTGCCGCCAATAAGGACGCGGTCGCCGCGGATGAAGTCTATCTCGCGCAGGCGTCCCCAGAGGGCCTCTACCCGCAAGCCTACCATCCGCACAATGTGCACTCGCTCATGGTCTCGGCGCAGATGGCCGGAGAGTCGGGAAGCGCCATCGGGGCGGCTTACAAGCTCGTTGACATCGTTTCGGACGAAGTGGCTCGCAGCATTCCCTGGGTGCAACCGATCAAGGTGGCACCTTACTTCGCCCACGCGCAGTTCAGCGCACCGGACACCGTGTTAGCCCTATCCGATCCCGGCGACAGCCTGCCCTATGTCAAGGCCATGTGGCATTACGCCCGCGGCATCGCCTTCGCTGGTAAGGGCAATGCGCCTGCGGCGCGGTCGGAAGCCGAGGCCATCGCGCGGCTTGGCGAGAATACCGATTTCTCTGCACTCACCGCTGGGGGTGTGCCGGCGCCCGAGCTGCTAGATCTTGCTCGGCACGTGGTGCTGGGGCGTGTGTCTCAGGCCCAGGGCGATTTTAAAACGGCACGCGGCGAACTCGAGGCGGCAGTCGCCATCGAGGATGAGCTCGCCTACATGGAGCCGCCGTTTTGGTATTACCCCGTGCGCCAGACCTTGGGGGCCGTGCTTCTGCAGATGGGTAAAGCGCGGGAAGCCGAGACGGTTTTTTTGGAAAGTCTGCTGCGTGTACCAAACAACGGTTGGGCCCTTTATGGCCTGGCCGAAACCTACCAGCAGCTCGGCGACAAGCGTGCTGCCGCCAAAGCCCAACAACGTTTTCAGCAAGCCTGGGCAGGCGAGCCACGAACGTTGGATCTCGCGCGTCTTTAGCGCCTGCAACGACATGGACGGGGGGTGGCAAGCGCCGCCCTTCGGTCTTTGGTGCAAGGATCTCTAGGGCTGGCTGGCGAATCGATGATCCTACCCTATAGCGGCCCCGCCGCGGCTCGCCGCCTCTGTGAGCGCTGACCTAGAATGGCCAAGGCCCGGCCCGGCTTACGAGCGCGCCTTTGGTGACGCCAATGCGCCGGTGCACACTCGTGCGTAGGACACTGAAATGCTTTCACGCCGAACGCAGAGCGAGGGTTTCATGCAAGACCGGCTAGTTTGGCCGCTGAGCGCGTTGGTTTTGGGGGTGAGCGTTGCGCTCGGGGGTTGGTTCATTGGTTACGGGTTTCTTGAAGGCAGGGCCGCGGATCGTTATGTCACGGTCAAGGGGGTTGCCGAGCGGACGGTGAAGGCCGACCTCGCCCTATGGCCTATTCCGTTCGTGGCCACCGGCAACGACTTGTCCCAGGTGCAGACCGAGATTGAGCAGGACGCCCACTCGGTCACGGCATTTCTCATGGCACAAGGGCTTCCAGCGTCGGCGATCGAGCTCCAAAGCCTCAATGTCACCGATCTCCATGCGGAAGCCTATCGGTCGGGACCGGTGGAGAGCCGGTTTATTGTCAGTCAGACCCTCATGGTGCGATCACCGGACGTCGATCGCATCGCCGCTGCGCGCGAGCGCCAAGCTGAGCTGGTCGACAAGGGGGTAGTGCTCAGCGATCACGCCGGACCGGGCGGGAGTGGACCGTACTATCTGTTTACCCGGCTGACGGAGTTCAAACCGGAGATGATCGTCGAGGCGACCCAGAATGCGCGGGCTGCCGCTACCCAATTCGCCGCCGACTCAGACAGTGTGCTCGGTGGCATCCGCCGGGCCAACCAAGGGATCTTCGAAATTCTACCTCGTGATAACACACCCGGCATGATGCAACAGCAGCAGATCCACAAGACCCTGCGCGTGGTTTCCACCATCGAATACTTGCTCGCGGACTAGGCGGCTAGCTTGTTCGGCCGCCGAGAGCTGTCGGAGTAGACCATCGTCATCCCCCTAGCCCTGAGCGAAGACATTATGCTTGAGTGCACCGCGATTATTTGTCCCTACTGTTGGGAGCAGATCGAAGTCCCTTTGGAGACAGAACCGGGAAACCATGAATTCGTCGAGGATTGCCCAGTTTGTTGCCAGCCAATACTGATGCACGTGACGGTTGGGCTGGACGGCGAACTGCAGCACGTTGAGAGTGCTCGCGAGAACGAGTAGTTGTTGCTAGCGACGAGGCCGGTCAGAAACGCCCTAGCGCATGGCACAGACGCATCCGCCATGCCCCAAAGACTATTATTGCGTATGCCCTTGCTCCCGCGCGATGCATTGATGAACCGCAAGAGGTGGCGGGTTGATTGGCTGGCTGATGGATCCGAAAAATAGCTGGATTACTGGCCAGATGATCGCTGTCGACGGCAGCTTACCGTCCCTTCGTGCACGTGCTTGATTGACAAAGGTGTATTCTTGAAGTCATGAAAACCTCGTTCGATACACCTTGGCCGTTGCGGCGAGGTTCGTCACAACGGCTTTGCGTCATACAGGAGTAGACGGCAGTGCGCCACCCCGGCCCCGCGAGCGATGACAGGCCTGTCTCTCGGGACATGAAGCCGCTGCTGCGCCTGCTCGCTTTTGTTTGGCCTTACCGAACGCAGGTATTCGCTGCGGCGTTAGCCTTGCTGATAGCCGCCGGGTCGGTGCTCGCATTCGGTCAAGTTTTCCGCCAGGTGGTGGATTCAGGGCTTCGCAGCGGATCGCCAAGTGCCTTGAATCAGGCGCTGACGCTGTTCCTTATCGTCGTGGTCATCATGGCCGCAGCGGTTCTTGCGCGCTCTTACCTTCTGAACTGGCTCGGCGAGCGGGTGATTGCCGATGTCCGCAAAGCGGTGTTCGACCGGGTGCTGACGCTCGATATCCGCTTCTTTGAAGCCACCCGCACCGGAGAAATCATCTCCCGTCTTACGACCGATACCTCGCTGCTCCAGGTCATTGTCGGTTCCACGGCGGCCATCGCCTTGCGCGCGGTGCTGCTGGCGTTGGGCGGTACGGTGATGTTGGCAATCACCAGTCCCAAGCTCACTGCTCTCGTGCTGCTCGGTACGCCGGTCGTGATCGCGCCCCTGTGGCTGTTAGGCTATCGGGTGCGGCGACTATCACGTGCCAGTCAGGATCGCATTGCTGACGTGGCCGCCTATGTCGATGAAGTGCTCCATGGAATCCAGACGGTACAAGCTTGCTGCCATGAACCTATCGACCGGCGCCGCTATGCCGATCGGGTGGACGCGGCGCTCGATACTGCGGTTCGCCGTTCGCTTCTCGGCGCCATCATGAGCAGCGTCGTTATTCTTTTCACCTTCGGCGCTATTGGCATCGTCCTTTGGGTGGGCGGGCAAGAGGTGCTTGCGGGACGGCTGAGCGATGGCGAGTTGTCTGCCTTCGTGTTCTATGCAGTGCTGGTCGCTAGCTCGGTGGGGATGCTGAGCGAGGTCACCGGAAATCTTCTGCGCGGCGCCGGCGCCGCCGAACGTCTGATGGAACTGCTGGAAGAAAAGCCGACCATTGAGGCGCCGCCACAACCGCAAACGCTCCCTCGTCCGGTGACAGGGCATATTGACATGCGTAATCTGACCTTCGCCTATCCAGCGCATCCGCAGGCGCCGATATTGTCGGATTTGTCCGTTACCATCTCAGCGGGCGAACGGGTTGCTCTGGTGGGGCCTTCGGGGGCGGGAAAGTCGACGCTATTGCGCCTGTTGCTGCGATTTTTCGATCCCCAAAGGGGTACCATTCGCTTTGCAGGCATCGATGTGCGTGCGCTGAGACCCGAGGAGTTGCGCCGGCACATCGCCCTCGTGCCGCAGGATCCGATCATCTTTGGGGATGACGCTTGGGGGAACATCCGCTATGGACTGGAAACCGCCAGTGATGAGGCGGTGCGCCAGGCCGCTGAGGCTGCTCACGCCGTCGAGTTTCTCGACCGACTGCCGAAGGGATTCGGTACTTTCCTTGGCGAGCGGGGTGTGAGGTTATCCGGTGGGCAGCGGCAACGCATCGCCATCGCCCGCGCCATTTTGCGCGATCCCGCTCTGCTGCTGTTGGACGAGGCTACCAACGCTCTAGATGCGGAAAGCGAACGTCTTGTGCAGGCGGCCCTCGAAGCCCTCATGCGGACGCGCACCTCCATCGTCATCGCCCACCGGCTCGCCACCGTTCGCCGCGTGGATCGCATTTTGGTCATCGATCAGGGGCGGTTGGTGGCAAGCGGTCGCCACGACGACCTCATGGCGCAAGGCGGCCTCTACGCACGCTTGGCCACTTTGCAGTTTCAGGGGCCTGCGGCAAGCTCTCGGACGGCAGACAGGAACCAGCGCCAGGTGGCGACAGGTTGAGACCGATTGGTAATGAGCACCACCAGCGGACAGCAGCAACTTCCGCTATCGAGTTGAAGTGAGCTATTCAGGAGGAACGCATGCCCTGGGGAAAAAGCCGACCCGCGCGTTACATCAAGCCCGGTCCCGGTCAGAAGTCTGTGTGGGACTATCCACGCCCTCAAGGATCATGTGTGCTTCTATCCCAGTCGCGTGGATACCTGCTATGTTGCGGGGAGCGGGTGCAAACGCAGGAGGGCGATTTCTACGGCGGCTGGATCACCTCGGCGATTGTTGGACCGTTCAAAGGTGGTCCTGATACCTGGGATTGGTGAGCTTCCCCGGGTAGACGCGGCGGCAAGGTGCGCAGCGCCCTAGTGCCTACTCCGATCCAAGCCCGACCCGTTGGAATAAGCGAATGAATACCCCGAAGGTGTCCTCGCCGCTGCCGGCAACGGTCACGCCTGGGTTTGCCGAGCCCAAACCATGAAACAACACCCCGAGCTTGCACTGGCCGGTATCGGGCTTCTGGGAATTTTATGTCAGTGGCTCGCCTGGCGACTGAAGCTGCCGGCTATCCTTTTTTTACTGCTGGTGGGGGCTCTGCTCGGCCCCGTCTTCGGGTGGCTGGATCCCGATGCTTTATTTGGCCATTTGCTGTTTCCCATCGTGGCCTTATCGGTGGCCGTGATTCTGTTCGAAGGAAGCCTGACGCTGCGCTGGGAAGAGATCCGCGGGCTAGAGCGTGTGGTGCGAAACCTCATCACCATCGGCACGGCGATCAGTAGCACCACAACGGCCATCGCCACCCATTATCTGTTGGGTTTCTCCTGGGAGGTTGCATTTCTCTTCGGCGCGCTCATGGTCGTTACCGGCCCGACTGTGATCATTCCCATGCTGCGCACAGTTCGGCCGACGACAACGGTGGCCAATGTGCTGCGCTGGGAGGGAATCGTCATCGACCCCCTCGGCGCGTTGCTCACGGTCATCGTCTTCAATCTCATCGTTTCCGCCTATGAGGCCGCCGACCTCGGCAAAGCGCTCATGACCTTTGCCCAGATGCTGCTGACGGGGTTTGTTCTTGGTGGGGCGGCGGGTTATCTGCTGGGGCTCGTTCTGCGCCGTCATTGGTTAGCCGATTACCTACGCAATGCGGCCACCCTGAATCTGGTGCTTGGCGTGTTCGTGCTGGCCAATGAGTTCGAGCACGAATCAGGCTTGCTGGCGGTGACCGTCATGGGTATCACACTCGCCAACCACAAAGGAGCCCCGGTCAAGGAAATCCTCGACTTCAAAGAGACGCTGAGTCTCCTCTTGATTTCAGCGCTGTTTATCATTCTGGCGGCCCGCATCGAGCTTACGGATTTTGAGCAACTGGGGTGGGGAGCCCTCGGGGTGTTAGCCATCATGCAGTTTGTTGGCCGCCCTGCCAAAGTATTCATCGCCGCTTTGGGTTCGTCCCTCAATTGGCGCGAGCGGGCACTGATTGCTTGGGTAGGTCCGCGGGGTATTGTGGCAGCGGCCATCGCCGCCATCTTTGCGCTGCGCCTCAGCGCCCTGGGCCATCCGGAAGCCGAGCTCATGGTGCCGCTGGCCTTCTCGGTGATTATCGGCACGGTTGTGCTGCAGAGCGCCACCGCCCGGCCACTGGCTTCTCTGCTGGGCGTGGCCGAGCCGGAGCCGACGGGATTTCTCATCATCGGCGCAAATCCAGTCGCGCGCGCTGTTGGCAAGGCCCTCACGGAGCACGGCTTTAATGTGCTTCTGACCGACACCGGGTGGGAGAACGTGCGCGCCGCCCGCATGCAAGGACTGCCCATTTACTATGGTAATCCCGTGTCGGAGCATGCCGACCGCCACCTGGAGCTGGT
>JBAPTW010000278.1:0-13219 GCA_049282355.1 Gammaproteobacteria bacterium
CATCACCCTTCAGAGGGTAAGACCATGCTGAGAATTTGCAGACATCCCCTTTCCTGGCCTCAAGGGACGCCGTGGATACCTCCATGTAGGCTTGAGTCCGGCATCCCTGCCGGACACACCCTTGTGGCCAGGAGATGGGATGTCGCACCGGCCGAAACGATGACCATGGCCGTAATTCGGTACGTGGGTAAGTGGGGGGATGGCACGTGGCTTGGTCATTGGACTGTCGTGTCGATGACCTAGCTGTTGTGTTGTTTTTGGATCCCCGTTCCCTTTGTTGTCAATAGGTAAAAAGAAGTGCGGAGGTGGATATGAATATTGCGGGACATGCGGCAGTGATCACCGGTGGTGGTTCAGGCATGGGGGCGGAGACCGGCCGACAACTTGCCGCGGCCGGTGCCAAGGTCACGCTGTTGGACATGAACTTGGAGGCCGCCGAAGCGGTTGCAAGCGAGATTGGAGGCCTTGCCATCCAGTGTGATGTTGCCGATTCCGCAAGCACTGAAGCAGCCATAGCACGTGCTCGAGAGGCCCACGGTGCCGCGCGGATTTGCGTCAGCTGCGCTGGGGTGGCGCCGCCAAAGAAAATGGTAGGTCGCGAGGGACCGATGCCCCTTGATAATTACGTGAAGGTTGTCAACATCAATCTCATTGGCACATTTAATGTCATGCGCTTGGTGGCGGCGGATATGGCTGGTTTGGATCCGGTCACTGAATCTGGAGAGCGAGGAGTCATCGTCAATACGGCCTCGATTGCCGCATTCGACGGACAGATTGGCCAGACTGCCTATGCCAGCTCGAAGGCCGGCGTGGTTGGTCTCACCCTGCCGGCGGCACGCGAGCTCGCGCCCATGGGTGTGCGCGTGATGACTATCTGCCCTGGATTGATCGGAACGCCGATGTTGCTCGGGCTGCCGCAGAATGTGCAGGACAGTTTGGCCAAGCAGGTTCCCTTCCCATCGCGTCTGGGTCGCCCGGATGAGTTTGCCAGTCTCGTCATGCATATCCTCAGCAACGAGCTGCTCAATGGCGAGGTGATCAGGCTCGATGGTGCCATTCGAATGGCACCGAAATAATAGGTTACGTACTGGGGTACAGCCGTCGTTTGCCGCCGGAGTTGCCTCAGCGCTTCCGCCAATACTGACAATCATGCCGTGAGCGCGAGGCGATCGCGAGTAACACGACCAGCGGGGATTGCTCTATGACTTTGACTTGAGAGGCCCATTGAAGAATGTCACGATCACCGACGCAGCTAGGCGCACATCGGCGATCGTGACATTTTTTTAACAGCTTTGTAGGCCCATACGATAGAAAAATGCTAGGGATGTGCCATGACCTACCAGAATATTCTCCTTGAACAGCCAGAAAGCGGTATCTACCTGCTCAGCGTAAACCGCCCCAAAGTGCTCAATGCTTTGAATGCGCAGACTGTAAGCGAGATGGAGTCTGCTATTCTCGCTGTGAGCGATGATCGCAATGCGCGGGTATTGCTGGTGACCGGCGCCGGCGAAAAGGCCTTCGTGGCAGGCGGCGATATTGCCGAGATGCAGGGTCTGCAGGCAATGCAAGCCAAGGCGTTTTCGCAGCAAGGGCTGCGGGTGCTGCGGAGCTTGGAGCAACTTTTCATACCCACCATCGCCGTTGTGAATGGCTACTGTTTGGGAGGGGGCAATGAGTTGGCGATGGCCTGCGACTGGATTATGGCAAGTGACAAAGCCGTGTTTGGCCAGCCTGAAGTCAATCTCGGCGTCACACCTGGGTTCGGAGGTACGCAGCGACTGACTCGTCGTGTGGGAACGGCGATGGCGATTGAAATGATCACCACGGGACGCAATGTGAAGGCCGAGGAGGCGATTGCCATCGGTTTGGTCAATCATGTCTATCCTGCGGAGCAGCTCATGGATGAGGCGCTGAAAGTGGCTCGCACTATCGCGGCAAAGGGTCCGGTATCGGTGCGGCTCGCGAAGGAAGCCATTCAGCGGGGTCAGCACATGGACCTCGATAGTGCTGGATTGCTGGAGAGCGAGGTGTTCGCGCTGTGTTTCGCGACTACCGATCAGAAGGAAGGTATGACGGCCTTTGTGGAGAAGCGCAAGGCGGCATTCAAAGGAGAGTGATGGGCGAGGCCGCTCCTAGGAGTGAAGATCAGCGGTTGGGGGCGCCAAGGTCAAGCCATTTATTTGCAGTGAATCGCTGATGCTTCAAGTTTTCCCGATACCCGCGTTTCGAGACAATTACATCTGGACCATCACTGCTTCCGGCAGCCGCTACGCGGCCATCGTTGATCCCGGCGATGCCTCACCCGTGATTCGAGAGCTCGATGCGCGGGGTCTCGAGCCGACGGCCATCTTAATTACCCATCATCACGCCGACCATGTGGGGGGCATCCAATCTCTGCTCAGACGCTATCCGGCCTTGCCAGTTTTTGGGCCGCGAAATGAGGTAATTGCGGGAGTTACCCATCACCTTGCGCGCGGCGACGAGGCAAGCGTGCCGGGTATCGATGCCAGGTTCAGCGTCTTGGAGGTGCCGGGGCACACACTCGATCATATTGCTTATTATGGTCATGGCATGCTGTTTTGTGGGGATACGGTATTTTCCGTGGGTTGTGGACGCCTATTCGAAGGTAGCGCTGAGCAAATGCACGACTCCCTTAGCCGGATCGCAGTACTTCCTCCGGAAACGCTGGTCTACTGCGCCCATGAATACACCCTGGATAACATCGGCTTTGCTAAGTGGGTAGAACCGGAGAATGTGGATCTCAGGCAGCGCGAGGCGCAGGCCTTCACGCTCATCGACCAGGATCGGCCAACCGTGCCTTCGACGTTAGCGCTGGAGCTAAAGACAAATCCCTTCCTACGAAGCCAAATACCCTCCGTTGTAAAGGCCGCCGAGCGCTATGTCGGGCGCGAGCTCACGAAAGCATCGGCGATTTTTGCCGCGATTCGCCAGTGGAAGGATGAGGGTTATGATTGAACATTCGTCGGCTGCGGTCGAGCCTTGTGATTAGGAACTCGCTGAAGTACAGTGCCGAGGCATGTCTATGTCTCGAGGCTTCTTGGAAGCTGTTTTACAACTTCTGTGGACGCTGCTGTGCAATGCGGCGATGGCAAGCGCTGTGATTTTTGCCGCGGCTTCTTAGGAGAGACTTGTATCCCTTCCCAGTGCTACGGACAGACAGCCTGGTTGTCGAGCACGATAATAAAGAACCTAGCAACGATAGGATACCGACCATGAGCGTATTTGAAGAACTGCATGGCAAGTACATCGAAGATCTAGAAGTAGGGATGACTGCCATTTACTCCAAGACGATTACCGAAGCGGCCATCGAAATTTTCGCAGGGCTTTCCGGTGACACCAACCCGACTCATCTCAGCGACGATTTTGCGAAGGAGGAGCGTTTCAAGGAGCGCATTGCTCATGGCATGCTGGTGGCCAGTAACATTACGGGCGTGCTCGGAACCAAGCTGCCCGGGCCCGGTTGCCTCTATATGAGTCAAACCATGAAGTTTTTAGCGCCAACGCGCATTGGTGAAACCGTAACCACGCGGGCGACAGTAGCCGATATTAACCTCGAAAAAAATCGGGTGACTTTAAAGACCGACTGCTTTGTGGGTGACACACAGGTTCTCGACGGGGAGGCTCTACTCTGGGTGCCATCGCGCGAAAAAAAATAGGCTAGTCTTATACCGCGCGCGACCGGCCGTCATCAAGCACACGATTAACGCCGTGGCAACGGCGGGGTGTTCTCATGACACTCGGTGGCGCGCCGGTGCTTAGAAATCGACGTGTTCTGCCGCGCCTAAGTTTCGTGCAGGCGGGGCATCAGATCGACAAGATTGCAAGGTCGCGTGCGGTAGTCGAGTTGTTCTCGAAGCAAGCTATCCCAGGCGGTCCGGCAGGCTCCCGTGGAGCCTGGCAGACAGAAAATATAAGTGCCGTTGGCAACACCGGCGAGGGCGCGCGATTGCAGGCTCGATGTTCGGATCTCTTCGAAGGAGAGCGCACGAAAGATTTCTCCGAACCCTTCGATCCGTTTGTCGAGTAACGGCGAAATAGCCTCCGGGGTTCCGTCGCGCCCGGTCAGGCCGGTGCCGCCCGTGGTGATGATGATGTGTACTTGTGGATCAGCTATCCAGCGCGAGGCAACAGCGCGTATTTGGTAGATATCATCAGGCACGATCGCCTTCTCGGCAAGTAAATGACCCGTTGCAGTCAAACGGCTGACCAGCAATTGTCCTGATTTATCGGTCTCTTCGGTACGAGAATCGGAAACGGTCATCACCGCAATATTTAGCGCAACCAGCGCCCGCTTCATGAGTGTATCATCGGTTGTCGACATTGGTTTACCCCATGGGTTGGTCGGGAAATGAGTGGCCATGTTTCCAGAATGCCCAATGATCGGACTATGCTATGCTGGGCAACCAGCCGGATACTAGGGAAACAGCCCAACTGGCCAGGAATGACCATACGTTCGGCATAAGAAGCCATCCGCAGGGCAAGGGTTGCGTTCATGTCGCCACTGCGGTATTTGGCATTTAATACTATGACCACGCCAGGTTTCTATCCAACGAATAAGTCGCTCCCACGAAGAAGTTGCTTGCCATCGCCACTGGTGTCCTATGATGGCAACACGCCAAGGACGCAAAGCATGGTCATCTTTATTCCCGCTCTCTAGCGGAATCATTCATGGTAGGCCGGCGCTTCTTTCCCGCTCAAGAAAAGCTGCTTTCCATAACACTGCTCGGTGCCTTCGCGGGACTTCTCTCAGGAGCTGTGGTGCTTCTGTTTCGGTTTGCTATTGATGCTGGGCAGGGGATTTTTCTTCCAGAGGGAAAGGTCGGAAATTACGAGGCGCTCTCGCCCTCTGTACGTCTCGCTCTGCCGATTGCGGGCGCACTGCTGCTGGCGTTTTTTCTTCATTGGGTGCCTAAACCCATACGCCAGGTCGGGGTAGTGCATGTGCTGGATCGCTTTTGGTCTCCTAACCAAACGGCGGCGCTTCCTCTTAGCAATGCACTGACGCAGTTTGCCGCGGGCTCAGTGGCGATCATCAGCGGCCACTCGGTGGATCGGGAAGGGCCAGGGGTGCATCTCGGGGCGGCCGCCGCAAGCTTGCTTGGTCAGCGCTTTGGTGTCGCCCAGGAAGACCTGAGGACCCTGGTTGCCTGCGGGACGGCGGCTTCCATTGCAGCGGCCTTCAACACGCCCTTGGCCGGGGTGGTTTTCGTGATCGAGGTGATTCGTGTGCGATACACCGTCCCTCGCTTCATGCCAGTGCTTTTGGCCGCTGTCGTTGGCGGGGTCATCGCTCACGCGTTTTATGGTTCGACCCCAGCATTTGATGTGCTTCCAGTCAAGCTGGCATCGCTATCGGAGTTGCCGAGCCTGGCCTTGCTCGGCCTGCTCATCGGGCTACTGGCTGCAGCATTTGTGGCGTTGTGTGAGTGGATTGCGGAGCGCAGCCAGGAGTGGCCGATTTTGCCGGCAATGGCGCTCGCGGGGGCAATCACCGGCACGATGGCCCTCTGGGCACCGACGATCATGGGCGTAGGTTACGATGCGCTGGACAAGATCCTGCGCGCCGAGTTTAGCGTGGGATCGCTGTTAACTATCGTTGCGTGTAAGCTCGTGGCTACGGCGGCGGCGATTGGTCTTCGGGTGCCGGGGGGACTCATCGGGTCGACGATACTCATGGGCGCGGCGGCGGGAGCGGCATGGGGTCTGTTGACGGAAGTTGTTCCTCTGGGGCAGCTTGGTTCCCCGAGTTTCTATGCGATGATTGGCATGGCAGCGATGATGGGTGCTGCACTGCGGGCGCCCTTGGCCGCCTTGATCGCGCTGTTGGAGTTGACTGCCAACCCAAACATCATTCTGCCTGGCCTGCTGGCACTGGTGTGCGCCGACGGTGTGGCACGCAAGGTGTTGGGCAGGGACTCGGTTTTTTTCTCCCTGCTCAAAGTGCAGCCATCCCAGGGGAGAGCATAGGACGGAGATCGCCACCTCTCAAGTGCCACAGGTCAGTCAATTGGTTGGAGCTTGGGGCCTCATCTTCACGTGGCGCACCACCCGGATACCCACGGTGTCATAAGTGTCATTGGGGCGCCGTTTGCCCCGAGCTTGAGATCGAATACCGGGCGGCGCGCTGTGAAAGGAGCCCCCGCGTACGACACGATGGGTGCAGTCGCCGCCTTCCCAAACGCTGCCGTCCGCGGGTGCCCCGTCGTAGGACTCATGAAAGCAGTCATGTATCCACTCGGCGACGTTCCCCGCCATATCGTGCACCCCAAACGGATTGGCGCTAAATCGCCCTATCTGAGTCGGTTGTTCGGTATCGAGGCCGGTCTCACACTTCTGGCAGTGGGCGTGGTTCTGGCCCACCTTGAATCCCCACCAATAGGGGGTGTCGGTGCCACCTAGAGCAGCGTACTCCCATTCTGCTTCGCTAGGGAGACGGTACTCGCTGCCTGTCTCTTCCGAGAGCCAGCGCGTGTAGGCATGAGCATCTTCCCAGCTCACAGAGTGCATTGGGTAAAGGCTCTTGTTCTTTGGCAAGCCGGCCGGCATGCGGCGCCGGGTGGCTTTCGCGAAACGCAGGTATTCTTCGATGGTGATCTCGTGCTTGCTGATAGCGAAGGGCCTCACAACGACCTCGTGTTGGGGACGCTCCTCGGCAATGATTGACAAACTCGAGCTTCCCATCCGGAAGGCTCCGCCGGCGAGCGCGATCATGACCGGTCCGGTCCCGCCGCTTGCCAATGGATCCCGAAAACTCACACCGGCGAGCAACTCCGCGTCTGGCACCCGTCGAGGGCTGTCGCGAGTCGACTCGGCGGCCTCGGCAGGCGTGGGTGGTCGCGGGTTATCGTCTGTGCCCGCTTCGAGTTCTCGCTGCAGCTGTTCTGGAACAGCTTGCGTTGATAGGGGAGCGGGTTGGGGTGCATTAACGGCAGCGCTACCTTCCGCCTTTTCTCCTCCAGGCAATTCCTCCTCGCTTTTTCCGATGAAGAAAAACCCCAGGAGTAACATCGCAAGGATAAGGATAGCGATGACCGCGTATCGTGGGCGACCGGTGCTCGTTTTTGTACCAACAGGGTGTAAAGTCTTTACTTTGCTTGTCGGGGCTTTCGTGGGCGAGGCGGTGCTAGGAAGAGTGCCGCGTTGATCGTGCTCCAACCGCAGGTTTTTGGTTGCCGCCTGAGTGCTTTCGGTTAAGGTGCCTGTACTCTCAACCGGGGACTGGCGCTGCAGGACGTCGATGACGATGACCGTGGTATTGTCTTGCCGTGGTCTTTCCGCGTCTTCCACGGCTTTCAGCAAATTGTCAACGCATTCCTTCGCCGATTTCGACCAGGCGCAGCACTGGACGATATTGTCTAGACTTAAGGTATCGAGGCCGTCGCTTGCCAGTATGAGTCGATCACCTGCCCGTAGTGGCAGCGGCTTCTCAGGGCAGTCTATCTCGGCGATTTCCTCCCCCGTAATGGCACTCATGAGCATATTATGAGAAAGCGATGGGTCGGGTTCGAGCTCCAGCCCTTGCGCTTTCATTCGCTTGAGATAGCCGCCGTAGCTATGGTCTTCGTTTTTCTTGGTGAGCTCTCTGTCTCGCAGCAAATAAAGGTGGCTGTCGCCAACGCTGATCCACCAGAGCTTCCCATGGGTTCCAGCCACTGCCACGAGGGTGCAGCCCATGCCATCGAGAGCCGGGGTTTCCCGGATGGATTGCTTTAGCGCATCGTTGGCATTGGCAACACATTCGCGTAGGAGAGGTGGGAATTCTTCCTGCCCAAAGCCCTTCGTTACCGAGCCGTTGAAGGTAGAAACCACAAGGTTGGCAGCAATGTTGCCAGCCGCGTGTCCGCCCATGCCATCAGCGATGACAGCGAGCACGGCTGACTTGGAGGTGGCACCCTCATCGGCAAGATAGGTCCTCAAGAAGGCGTCTTCTTGATAATCCCGTGCCCCGACGAATTGGCTGCCAGCGATTTCGAAGTAGAGTTCCACCGATACTATTTTTTTGAGTGCGGGGGGAAGGGTGACCTCGCGTGGCCTTTCTTGTCCGGGTGCGTCGGGTCGTATGTCCAGGCGGTGCCCATCTGCCAGGCCAGGATCGGACAAGACTCACTGTCAGCTCAATAAACAAGCTGGAGCCCAAAAGCACTTCTGTGAGCCGCGGGTAGAGGAGCCTGTGGAAAAGTAGGCAAAACCTAAGTTGATATCGGCCCTCAGGTGCCTTTCTTTAGCCTATAGGGTGTGAGCGGCCGCGCAACGGCGCAGCAATTTCTGAAACGGCTTCCTGAGTGACTTGCGACTAGTTTCTCAGGGCTCGGCCAGGAGCTTATCAGCAAGTTGCTGACCTTCGGCGAAATCGAGCGTACCCTCGTAAATGGCGCGACCAGTGATAGCACCAATGATACCTTCGCCAGCGACCTGACAGAGCGCGCGGATATCGTCCAAAGACGTTATACCGCCCGCTGCAATGACGTCGATGGTTATCGACTGAGCCAGTTGCACGGTGCTTTCGACGTTCACGCCGCTCATCATTCCGTCGCGGCTGATGTCGGTATAGACGATCGCCTCGACACCATTCTGCTCAAGTCGTCGCGCAACATCGACGGCGTTGTGACTGGAAAGCTTGGACCAGCCGTCGACGGCAACTCTCCCGTCGCGGGCATCGAGTCCGACGATGATATGGCCTGGGAATTCGATGCAAGCATCCGCGACAAAATGGGGTGCCGTGACCGCTTTGGTGCCCAGAATGACGTACTTTACCCCGGCTTCGATATACGTTTCGATAGTATCCTCACTGCGGATACCGCCCCCCACTTGAATAGGAAGTTCCGGAAAAGCGGCGGCAATAGCGCGGACCATTTCAGCGTTCTTGGGCTGACCAACCATCGCCCCGTCCAAGTCGACGATGTGAAGTCGCCTCGCTCCGGCCTCGACCCAACGCCCGGCAACCGCGATCGGATCAGTGGAAAAAATTGTCTCGTCTTCCATACGACCCTGGCGCAAGCGTACGCATTTACCGTCCTTTAAATCGATAGCGGGTATGAGCAACATGTCGAATATCCGTTAGTGAAAAAACAAATAACAAGGCTGATTACATTAGAGGGTGTTTGAAATACTTTTTGACTGACGCAGATATTAATTAGAGTCGCTTTGTCATCAATGGGCTTCATCCCAGTTTTTTCCAACGCCGGCCTCCACCAGGAGGGGTATCGAGAGATCTGCTGCCCGGGTCATATGTGCGATAATCATCTGGCGGGTCTCATCGAGCGAATCTTCTGCCACTTCAAATACGAGCTCGTCATGCACCTGCATGATCATGCGGGCCTTTATCGTGCTTTCTTCAATCCACCGGTCTAAGCTCACCATGGCCCGTTTGATGATGTCAGCGGCTGTGCCTTGCATCGGTGCATTGATTGCGGTTCGTTCTGCGTACTGCCGACGCTGCGCGTTTTGAGAGTCAATCTCGGGTATATGAAGCCGGCGCCCGAAGACTGTTTCCACGTAGCCTTGTTGGCGCGCTTGCTTGCGAACGGCTTCCATGTAGGCCTTGACGCCAGGATAGCGGGTGAAGTAAAGGTCGATGTAGACTTGTGCCTCCTCTCGCGCAATGCCGAGCTGGCGACCGAGACCATAGGCTGACATGCCGTAGATGAGGCCGAAGTTTATGGCTTTCGCACGGCGTCGTTGGGCGTCGGTGACCTGCGAAAGGGGTAAGCTGAATACCTCTGCCGCTGTTGCTCGATGAATGTCCGCTCCCTGTGCAAAGGCGTATTTTAGGCCCTCATCACTGGATAGGTGCGCCATGATGCGAAGCTCGATTTGTGAATAATCGGCAGCAATCAATCGGTAACCTGGTGGGGCGATGAACGCCTGGCGGATACGGCGACCTTCCGCCGTGCGAACCGGAATGTTTTGTAGATTCGGCTCGGAGGACGAGAGCCGCCCGGTCGATGCGACCGCTTGATGGTAGCTGGTGTGCACTCGGCCGGAGATAGGATGGATACGGGTGGGAAGCGCATCCGTGTAAGTAGATTTAAGCTTAGAAAAGGAGCGGTGTTCAAGGATTATCTTCGGCAGTGGGTAAGTGACCGCGAGATCTTGAAGCACGCTCTCGGAAGTGGATGGCTGACCGGTCGGCGTTCTAGCAAGCACCGGAAGCTTCAGCTTGTCGAATAAGATGAACTGAATTTGCTTTGGCGAGCCAAGATTAAACGCTTCGCCGGCAACAGCGCAAGCCTCTCTTTCGAGTCGGTTGATGTGCTGGGCGAGCTCCTCGCTTTGCTGATTGAGCAGCCCGGCATCGATGCAGACGCCATTGCGTTCCATACGTGAGAGAACGGGTACGAGCGGGGCCTCGATTTGCGTAAACAAACGTTGAAGATTTACGTGTTGGCAAAGGCGTGGCCACAGTGTCTGGTGCAGCCGCAAGGTAATATCTGCATCTTCTGCGGCATAGGGTGCAGCCTGATTTAGTTCCACCTGGTTGAAGCTGAGCTGCTTTGCCCCTTTTCCGGCGATGTCTTCAAATCGAGTGGTGCGATATCCGAGGTATTTTAGGGCCAGCGTATCCATATCATGGCGGTTTGACGTGCTGTCCAGCACGTAAGACTCGAGCATGGTATCGAATCGGGCCCCTTGCAGCTTGATGCCGTAACGAGCCAGTACGCTGATGTCGTACTTCAAGTTTTGGCCTACCTTGATGGCATCGGGGCTCTCTAGTAACGGTCGAAAAAGTTCGAGCACCTCGTTGCGTAGCAGTTGTTTTGGAGCCCCTAGGTAGTCATGTCCCAGCGGGATATAGGCGGCGTGGCCCGGTTCCACCGAAAACGAAAGCCCGACGATCTCAGCGATCATATAATCGAGGCTTGTGGTCTCGGTATCAACGGCAAAAAGATTAGCCTTTGCGAGGCGGCCGAACCACTGATGCAGGTGCTGTTCGTCGAGGATGGTCTCGTAGCGTGGTGCGGTGTCGCCGGGCCCATTATTGGCAGTTTGGCCGGCGCTGAGAAGCTCTGAGAGCCACGTCTTAAATTCAAGCTCGGCGTATAACATGCGCAGCGCTTGGATATCCTGAGGCCTTCGCTCAAGATCCGTGGGCGCAACTTCAAGCGGCAGGTCCGTGCGAATGGTAATCAGCTTCTCAGCGAGCGGTAGCTGTGAGAGGTGGGTGCGCAGCGCCTCCCCAACCTTGCCCGTGATGCTGTCCGCCTCGGCCATCAGCCGGGAGAGTGATCCATATACCTTTAACCACTTAGCGGCGGTCTTTGGACCGACTTTTGGAATGCCGGGCACATTGTCGACGGCATCGCCGATGAGCGCGAGGTAAGGCACAATGAGGGATGCGGGTACACCGAATTTTGCTTCGACAGTCGTTGGGTTGAGCTTGCTCGCGTCCATGGTGTTTACGAGTATGATGTCCTCGTTGACGAGCTGCGCCAGATCCTTATCGCTCGTCGATATGATGGTGCGCAGCCCCAAAGCCGCTGCACCGGTGGCGAGCGTACCGATCACATCATCTGCTTCCACGCCGGGAATCTCCAACAAGGGAAGACCGAGGGCCCGGACGACGGCGTGAATGGGCTCTATCTGGTGAGCGAGCTCGTCGGGCATCGGGGGGCGATTAGCTTTATACGCAGGATATAGCTCATCACGAAAGGTTTTCCCCTTGGCATCGAAAACGACCGCGATGTACTCTGGGTCATAATCCCTCAGTAGGCTGCGGATCATGCCCGTGATGCCGTAGATGGCACCGGTCGGCTTTCCCTTGGAATTGGTCAGCGACGGTAAAGCGTGAAAGGCTCGATACAAATAGGAAGACCCATCCACCAGGACCAGCGATTTGCGTCTCACCGTGTCGCTCTGATTAGAACTCATGCTCATGTGCCAAGAATAACCGTTTCATCCTGGGACAGCCATGAGCGGTAGCCAGAGCGCACATAGGGAGTCAAGACAAGGAACGAAAAGATGACCATCAAAATGTTAGTGGCTTGCGCGGCGGCGGTTGTCGTTTTTTCCAATGGCGCGGCTGAAGAGTTCCAAGAAAAGGAATCCGAGAAGTCACTTGAGCGTCCACCAGCGTTATCCGAAGGTGTAGCGGGTGACACTGAGAAGGAAAGTGTGAAGTCGCTCGAACAGCCGCCACCGTTATCAGAGGATACGGGCAATGACGAGGAGCTGGAACCTACCGTTACCATCAAAGAGCAGGGCGAGGTGACCGTATACGAGTACCGTCTGAATGGCTTGCTTTATGGGGTCAGGGTCGTGCCCAAAAACGCTCCAGCGTATTACTTGGTGGACACCGACGGTGACGGTTTCATGGATTGGCGCAGGAATGATCTTACTTCACCGGAGATAAATCGAATACCCGCTTGGGTGCTTTTCCGATGGTAAAAAATCATCGTATGGCGCACTAAAAAAGGCTGAATCCCAGCGGAAGGCGAAGCGTCATCCGGACATCCCAGCGATTCAGAGCGTTGCTGAAACGGTTTTGAATTCAATACGTTATAGTTACGTGGAAAAACATTCTTCCGGCTATTTCGCGCTCTCAGGGGGTCGTTTGAGGCGTTGAAGGCATTATCATGGAGTTTTTTGTTCCGAGAGGAGGCCCCATGAAGAAGCGCAGCAACGCTTGCCTTCAACGCCAGCGTAACAAGAGAACACGTCACCTCGCCCGGCGTCAAGCGAAGCGACGGGTAACGGGTGCCGCCCAGAGCCGAGGTCAAATGGTGGTCTGTGAGCTACTGAAGACCATCGAGCACTTTTTTCCGGACCTGCTGGAGCGGTTACGCGAGCTCGAGGACTGCCGCCGTAAGTCCGATTATGCGCTGAGCGAACTGCTGATGGCTGGGATTGCGTTGTTTATCTTTCAACAGGGTTCGCGCAACGCCTTGAACAACCAGCGCCAGGAGACGGAGTTTAAGAAGCACTACCAGCAGCTATTCAAACTGCGGCTGCCGCACCTAGACACCGTGCACCGGGTACTGTGTCGGTTGGCTGACGAACAGCTCGAACGCCTCAAGCAGGGGCTGGCGAAAACGCTGTTGGAGAAAAAGGTGCTGCATCCTTACCGCTTACTGCAGCGCTACTTTGTCGTGGCCATCGATGCCACGGGCACCCTGAGCTTCGCGGAAAAGCACTGTGAGCAGTGTCTGCATCAAACCTCGAAAACGGGCAAAACCCGCTATTTTCATCAGGTGCTCGAGGC
>JBAPTW010000279.1:0-13196 GCA_049282355.1 Gammaproteobacteria bacterium
GTAGCCAATAGCCTCCGGCGCGATCCCGATGGGCTCACGGTTCGATTCGATGTCACCGATAATTTGAATATGGTCACCGTGGCCTACCGGGGCATTCTGCCGGATCTTTTCCGTGAGGGACAAGGTATCGTGGCGCGGGGCCAACTAAGTCATGAGGGTCAGTTTGTTGCCGAAGAGGTTTTGGCAAAGCACGACGAGAATTACATGCCTCCCGAAGTCCACGACGCGCTACAGACCGCCGAGTCGGGGGGGCGCATGAAAACAGTGATAGAAAGAAACCCATGATCCCAGAGCTCGGCCATTTCGCTCTCATCCTCGCCTTCTGCATGGCGCTTGTGCAGAGTATCCTGCCGCTCGTCGGCGCCCATCGGGGGCAGTTGGCCTGGATGGCCGTTGCCTCTCCAGCCGCACGGGCGCAGCTTCTCTTCGTCGCCATTGCGTTTGCCTGTCTTGCTTATGCCTTTCTGGCCAAGGACTTCTCGGTCGCCTATGTGGCACAGAATGCCAACTCACTCCTGCCGGCGATGTATCGCTTCTCGGCCGTTTGGGGTGCCCATGAGGGCTCACTTCTGCTATGGGCTTTGATCCTCTGTGGCTGGACCGTTGCTGTCACCGTGTTTAGCCGCTCTCTGCCCTTGGAGTTCACTTCCCGCGTGGTCGGCGTTATGGGTCTGGTGAGCGTGGGCTTTTTATTGTTTATGTTAGGCACCTCCAACCCCTTTGAACGCTTGCTTCCGGCGCCTGTGGATGGACGCGACCTGAATCCACTGCTTCAGGATCCAGGTCTGGTGATACACCCTCCTATGCTGTACATGGGCTATGTGGGGCTTGCGGTGCCCTTCAGCTTTGCCATCGCCACACTCTTAGAGGGTCGGCTCGATGCCGCTTGGACACGCTGGACACGCCCTTGGACCCTGATTGCTTGGGTGTTCCTAACGCTGGGCATCACGCTGGGTAGCTGGTGGGCCTACTATGAGCTCGGTTGGGGTGGTTGGTGGTTCTGGGACCCGGTGGAGAATGCCTCCTTCATGCCTTGGCTCATCGCGACGGCACTTATTCACTGTCTCGCTGTGACCGAAAAGCGCAATACCTTCAAGGGCTGGAGCATACTGCTGGCTATTTTCGGTTTTTCCCTGAGCCTGCTGGGTACATTCCTGGTGCGCTCCGGGGTGCTGGTCTCGGTTCATGCCTTCGCCACTGATCCTGCCCGGGGTATATTTATCCTCACGTTCCTCGGGCTGACGGTGGGAAGCGCGCTTTTGCTCTATGCCTGGCGCGTGAGCAATGTCACCCGCAGGGGTGGCTTCGATTTACTATCGCGTGAATCTTTACTCCTTACCAACAACGTGCTGCTGAGTGTGGCAGCCGCTACGATTCTACTCGGAACCTTGTATCCGCTCCTCTTAGATTCACTCGATCTTGGCAAAATCTCAGTCGGTCCCCCCTATTTCGACGCCGTCTTCATCCCGTTGATGATGCCCCTGGTATTTTTGTTGGGTATTGGGCCGCTGACGCGTTGGAAAAAAGAGCGCCTTAAGGTGCTGGGCCACCGCCTAAAGCTGGCATTCTTGATCAGCGTTTTGCTCGCCGCCATCCTCGTCGGGCTAACAGTAATTTCCGGATCGCTCATGGTTGCGATCGGCCTTGGGCTTGCTGTTTGGGTAACTTACACCGCATGGCAGGCACTTGCCGCACGCTTTCGATACGGACGAGATTTCTGGCGCACCTTGCGTGCTATCCCCTTCGAGTTCTTTGGGATGACCCTTGCCCACGTCGGAGTGGCGGTCTTTGTTGTGGGAGTCACCCTGACGTCAAGCCAAAGTGTGGAGCAAGACGTTCGCCTAGAGCCAGGAAGTACCCAAATGCTCGCGGGTTACGAGTTTAAATTTGACGGTGTTTCAGAAACCAGGGGACCCAATTACCGCGCCCAACAGGGTGAGATCAACGTTTTTCGTTCAGGTGAACTGATCGCCACGTTGTTTCCGCAAAAGCGTATCTATCCGATCCAAACACAGCCGATGACTGAAGCGGCAATTGATCCAGGTTTGACTCGGGATCTCTATGTCGCGCTTGGCGAACCATTGGGTGATGGCGCATGGTCCGTACGTTTGTATTACAAGCCGTTCATTCGCTGGATATGGCTCGGTCCTCTGCTCATGGCGCTCGGGGGTCTGGTTGCGGCATCGGACCGGCGCTACCGATTGATCAAGCAAGCACGGCGAGCGGCGGTTCGGGATAAGATCCCTAACGAGCTCAGCCTCGCTCGAGAAGGCGTCCAATGATTCGCTACGTCTTGCCGCTCGCGGTCTTTCTGGCGCTGGTAAGCTTGCTGGCGATTGGGCTCACTCGAGATCCTACGCTGGTGCCCTCGCCCCTCATTGGCCAGCCAGCGCCGGCATTCTCGCTGACCGATCTGCAACAGCCCGATCGTATCGTCACCCGCGCCGATCTCCTGGGTAAGGTCTTTCTTCTCAACGTTTGGGCAACGTGGTGCGTTTCCTGTCGTGAAGAGCATGAAGTGCTGATGCAGATCGCCCGCCACGGCGAGGTACCAATCTACGGGCTGAATTACAAAGACGACCGACAACAAGCGGTGCAATGGCTCGAGAGATTGGGCAACCCCTATGTGAGCAACCTCTACGATCCTGAGGGTGAAGTCGGGCTTGATCTGGGCGTTTATGGTACACCGGAGAGTTTTTTGGTGGATCAAAAAGGGGTCATCGTACACAAACATGTCGGTCCAATCACTCCGGCGATTTGGCAACAGGAGCTTCGACCGGTCATCGAGGCAGTCAAAGCAAGGTGAGAAGGTGAGCTGGTCTGTGCCGGCGGTGTTGCTAGCTGTAGGGTTGCTGCTCGCGCAAAGCAGCCCAGCCGGCGTATTTCAACCACGCGACTTTGCAACCGAGCAAGATGCTTTGCGCTACAAAGCGCTTACCGAAGAGCTGCGCTGCCTGGTGTGCCAAAATCAATCTCTGGCCGATTCCAATGCCGAATTGGCGACCGACTTGCGCGAGCGCGTTTACACCATGATCACGTCCGGTGCCAGCAATGAGGAGATCGTCGACTTCATGGTTGCCCGGTATGGGAACTTCGTCCTGTACCGACCACCGCTGACAAGCTCAACTCTTTTGCTATGGTTCGGACCCTTCGCACTGGCGCTCATCGGGATGATACTGCTCGTGATCAAGATACGCAGCCGCAGGGGCTTGCCCCGTCGGTCGAACTTGTCCGAATCCGAGCAAAAGCGCGTCGCCGAATTACTCCAGAGTATGCCCAACGATAAGGCGCAGCCATGACAAGCTTCTGGCTTGCCGCATCCGCGATGGTGATAATCGCCCTTGTCCTCGTGCTACCGGCCATGTTGGGCCGCCTTCCTCGCAATCGCTTTACCCGAAAGCAGGCTAACGTGGCCATTTATAGGGAACACCTTGCCGAGCTCGACGCAGAGCTTGCCGCAGGAACCATCGCCGCCAGTGAATACAAGGAAGCACAAGCCGAATTAGGCCAGGCAATGCTCGATGACGTTGAGGCGAACAAAGCACGAAGAGTTCTGCACGCCTCCGCAAGCCCTTGGGCCGGTATCATCGTTGGGGTCGCCACGCCGCTCATTGCTTTTGGTCTTTACCTTCAGCTGGGAACTCCGCTCGGCCTTCATACCGACAATGCGTCTCTACATCAGCAGGGCGAGGAAACGAGCGTAGAGGAGCTTGTCAGGCGGCTCGAAAATCGCCTCGTAACCAACCCAGAGGATGCCGAAGGGTGGTGGATGCTGGCCCGGACTTATGCGGCAATGGACCGTCTGGAGGCTGCTCGAGGTGCGTACGAAAAGGCCTATGAACGCCTCGAGACCAATCCGGATATGCTCGTCGACTATGCCGAGGTGTTGGCGAGACTTAACGGGAACCGCTTTGAAGGCAGGCCCTACGAACTGCTGCGCACCGCGCTGCAGAGGGCGCCCGATTCGGAACGCATCCTGTGGCTTTTCGGGATCGCTGAATTTCAGCAAGACGGCGCTACCAAGGCGATCGCTACCTGGGAGCGACTACGGGAGCTTGGTACCCTCGGCCCTGAGGAAACGGCACTATTGGATCAATTTATCGCCAGAGCGAAAAACGAAGCCCCGGCTGCCTCAGTCAACGGAGCCCGATCAGAGGTCAGCGATGCGGATGATTCGGGTGCGGACACGATTACCGTTCGCGTTGACATTGCGAACAATATCGCTGAGCGTCTGGCCCCGACGGATACAGTCTTTGTTTTTGCCAGAGCAGCCGACGGCCCGCGGATGCCGCTTGCCATCGTTAAAACCGCTGTTAAGGACTTGCCAGCTACGCTGGTACTCGATGATGGTGATGCAATGAATTCCGAGTTTAAACTCTCCAATTATTCCACTGTTGTCGTCGAGGCCAGGGTATCCAAGTCCGGCAACGCGCTGCGCAGCTCAGGAGATTTTGAGGGTCTGAGCCAAACTGTCCAGCCGGGAACACACAAGCCCATCCACATATCCATCCGTGAAGTGGTGCCCTAAAGAACCAGGGCTGTGGCTGCCAACTCGGTTCGCTCTTGTTTTGGCTCGAAATCAAAGCGATGTTGAGCGCCTTGACACTGAACCGGGTAACCTGCTTGAATAGTTCAAAAATTACAAGAAGTCGTCGTTGCTAACCGCTTTAATGAAGGGACTAACCTAAGGTGCTTGCTCATCTAAACGGAACTCTGAATCGATGCGCTCGACAGCAGAAAGTGGCTTTTCACCCATTGCTGTTGGTCTGCGCGCTGGCCCTGTCCTTTGGCGCTTCCCTATCCGCACAAGAAAGCGCGCAGGGTGCTGTTGAAGCCCCCTCGAAGTACATCATCGGTCCGGAGGACGTGTTGGAAATATCAGTCTGGAGAGAACCGGACCTTCAGCGCGAGGTGCTCGTTCGTCCCGACGGTAGAATCTCTTTCCCTCTCGCCGGAGATTTCAAGGCTGCAGGCAGAACGCCCGAACAGGTACAAGAAATTATTGCGCAGCGGATTCAACGCTACATACCCGACCCGGTTGTTACCGTCACGGTGCGAACAATTGGCGGCAACAAGATTTATGTCATTGGACAAGTTCAAAGTCCGGGCGCTTACGTGATTGGCCGCTACGTGGACGTTCTGCAAGCGCTCACGCTTGCCGGAGGGTTGTCGGAATTTGCAGACGAAGACAGTATTCGAATCATACGTCGGGAGGCTGGGCGAGAGACAGTATTCCCGTTCGAGTACGATGATGTAAAAAAAGGGCGAAAACTGCAGCAAAATATTATTTTGAGGGGGGGAGATACGGTGGTAGTGCCCTGACTTAGCTTGGGGATTGTTGGGTCTGTGGATCTTTAGTGGCAAATCCCTTGGGATTGCTTTAAAGATGCCGCGAGCGCCGGCAAACCCGAGCTAGGCGCCGCAGTTCTAAGACACCTTCTTAAGGATTTCTGTGGAGTTTGTCCTGCGCATTTCCCTCGCCAGGACCCAATTTTAGGCGATCGTCAAATGGACTGGAACGATAAGCTGGCTGTCTCATATGGAGCGATACCTGTCCTTGCGCTCCTGTTGTCTCCTCTCACAACGTTACAGGCTGCCGAATGGTATCTTGATCCTTCCATAAGCCTTAGTGGTCGATACGACGACAACCGGTTTTTGGACACGACAAACGAGGTTTCCGTTCTCGGAGGCCAGCTCTCTCCGACCTTGGCTTTTGGCCGACGGACAGAGACGAGCGATATTCGCGGCGTCGGACGTGTCGATGGCATTATCACCGACGATGCACAGGACCCGGACAGGATTGAGGCGCTTGCTCGCTTCTTCACTGATCACCAGACGCAACGCAGCCGCTGGCAATTCGATGCTTACTGGCGTCGGGAGACGACGCTGCGCACGAATATTCGCGATGCCAGCTTCGATGCGGTAGAGGCTCCGGATAGCTCAGATCTGCAATCGCCCGATCTTGGGCTTGTCACGAATGCTAGCCTGTTCTTCAATCGATTTACCGTTACCCCCTATGCGGAATGGATTATCGGGCCGCGAACCACCCTTGAGCTCGAGTACCGTTTCGACTATGTCGCCTATGAAGACGAGCAGGAAGCGGAACTTTTCGGCGTTACCAACAGTATGCGCAATGCGGTTATTCCGAGCCTGGCATATCGCTTATCTCCACGAACCAACCTGCGCTTCATCGGACGCTATCAACGGTATGATGGCGACAACGATGCTTACTTTAACAACTACAGCATAGGCCTGGGTGCCGACTATGCTTTTTCCGAGAATGTCAAGGGCAGCCTGACGGCGGGGCCCACCTATACCGAAAGCAAGCAAGGCGATAATCTCGGCGCTGTAGTTGACGCCAGTCTCGAGCAGCAATTTGAAAAGAGCCGTCTCGCTACTTTTTTTCGCTATGATGTCCAACCCACTACCGGAGGCATTCCACTCCAACGGGCTCAGCTTGATGTTCGTTGGTTCCGCGATATCACCCCCCGATGGGCGTTTGAGCTGTTCGGGCGCGCTTTCCGTAACGAAAGCCTCGATGATGCGGCCAGTAGCAACGATCGTTACTACGCCCAAGTTGAGCCGGGGATCGTGTGGCGTGCAACACGGCTGCTGTTCTTGGAAGCCCGATACCGTTTCCGCTGGGAGCGAAGAGACGACACAAACGATAATGCTTTCAGTAACGGTGTCGAGCTTGCAGTCACGTACCAGTGGGATCGAATCTCTGCCTCCCGTTAGTCGCTATTTTGGAAATGACTATGCTCTTGAGCAACGTCCCGCCGAGATGACCGTCGCGGCTTCGTTAGCACGGCGAAGCGCCGCACATGAATGTGCCAGTGAATGGGTCCAATATCGAGTATGAGGCAAGAAGGCCCGCCATAGGTCCTTGTTCGTCCTGCTGCACCAGGGTTAAGAATCCACGGCAAAACGCCGGTATCGCAACAGAGATGATGAGAATGGCCGTAGACGATAGCTCTCGCTTGGGGATAGGCTTTTCTCAAGTTTCGGTGGCGGACCCTAGGGCGACCCGCACTATCACCATGGGTTACCACGAGCGCGCCCCCCGGTAACTCTAACACAGCCTCCGCAGGCAGTGCCTCGAGGAGGTGCGCCTCGCTTGCCCAGTTAGCGAGCGTATCGTTGTTGCCCCGAATGGCCACCACATGGCCGCCGCGGGGTCGCAGTGCCGCAAGCACTGCGCTTGCCCCGATGTCCCCGGCGTGCACTGCTCGATCGCATTGATTTACTTCGGCTTCAATCCGGCTATCCAGGTACCCGTGTGTGTCTGAAATAAGCCCGATCTTCATGATCTCGTTAAAACGCTCTCGTTTTGGCTGTGGCCGCACATCAACATATAATGCCCTCATAACTACGATGACCAAGTAAAAGCTTGGTCCAACAGCTTTACTTCAGTTGGCTTATTTACGGATTTTCCAAAACGGGAAACATCAATGAGTTATTTTGTTTACAAGGTCTTTCCACTCAAACGCCTAGAATTCGTGCAACAAACACAACAGTATGGGGAGGCACGAGATCTCGCAAGGTCTATGCGCGAAGCGCTTCAGCAAGATGACGATTATTCGGTAAAGGTAATCTTTGCGCAAAATCCCGATGAGGCCGAAAGGCTGTTGAGCGAAGAGCGTGAGCCCAGACCCGTCGGGGAGGAATGACCAGCGCTACGAGACGCGATCCACGGTCCGACCTCTTGACACGCAATCGCGAAAGCTGCCACCGGCCGCGCCGCGCAATGCCGCTACGCCAAGCGCAGCAACTTCTGTAAAATGGCTTATAATTTACTGTCGTGACGACAGTGTGATATCGGGAAGGGAATACCCATATCGCTGGCTGGACGGTTGACCCTGTATACCTAGCCAAAACCCCAGTACCTGCCGGAGAGCATATTTCCCACCCACCACACTACGGATGTTCTATTTGCAGCAAGAGCCTCAGGCGAGGTGTCTGTGCCGCCCAGGAATGTATAAGAAGAGGAACAATAGGTGGAGTATGCAAAGTATCCATCAGCTCTTCAAAGGATCGCTTTCCTGAGTGCGCTGCTCATCACTCCCGGAGCTGTGGCGGCAGGGGGCTTTCAAATATTCGAACAAAGCGTCAAGGGACTCGGTCAAGCCTTTGCCGGCAGCGCAGCCAGTGCCGACGATGCGGCAACTGTATTCTTCAATCCTGCAGGAATGACGCAACTGCCCGGAAGCCGGATCCAAGCGGCAGCGAACATCATCGCCACTCGAGCGGACTTCGTGAATGAAGGATCGGTGACCGGAACCGGTCAACCGCTCCAGGGATCAGCGGCCGATGGTGGTATCTTAACGGCCGTTTGGAACGGCTATGTTACTCATGCTTTAAACAATCGGGTTTTCGTGGGATTTGGCGTCAACACACCTTTTGGCCTTAGAACCGATTATCCTCGAAGCTGGATTGGCCGCTATCACGCAGTCGACTCCGATCTGCGCACCCTCAACCTGAGCCCAGTGGTCGCCATCCGGCTGCACGACAGCCTCTCCATTGGTGTGGGTATCGATGTTCAATATGTCGATGTTCTACTCTCGAACGCCATCGACTTTGGAGCCTTCCTTGCCCCCAGTGGGCGGACTTCCCCCGGCAGCGATGATGGCTTCCAAGAGATAAAGGCCGATGACTGGGGATTGGGCTACAATCTGGGTCTTTTATTTACCCCCAATGAAAACACGCGCATCGGCGTGGCCTTTCGGTCCGGGATCGATTTGACGCTTCGTGGCGAAGCTAAATTCGAGAAAAGCGCCAATGTCGAGAGAGCGCTAGCCGCTACCGGATTTTCGTCTCTTTTTAGAAACACCGGCGTCCGCGCAACCGCCACACTTCCAGGAACATTGTCGGTCGGCGCTTATCAGCGCCTTAATTCCCGCTGGGCACTCCTGGCCGGACTCAGCTGGACACGGTGGGATAGCCTAGAGGATCCGATCAGCATTCGCTTCGATAATCCCGACCAACCCCTTCAGACGCTATCCCTCAACTACAATAATGCCTTTCGCTACTCAGTGGGGGCCAATTACTATGCCAGCGAGCGACTAACGTTGCGCAGCGGCATCGCCTATGATGAAACTCCGATCCCCGATGCCGCAAGCCGCATCGCTGGGTTGCCAGACGCGGATCGCTTCTGGTTGGCCGCCGGTCTTACCTACGCCGTGACCAAGAATCTGTTTATCGACTTCGCGTATGCTCACCTATTCATCGACGACGCCGAAATTCAAAACACCCTGTCAAGCGCCGTACCGCGACTCCAAAGTCAGCTCACTGGCCGATTCGAAGGCGCCGCAAACATCATCAGTGCACAAGTCGGCTGGCGTTTTTGAGCGCCCATATCGCGTCGCACCCTACATTACGCGATGCTGCTAACCGAGAGATCGCGAGCTTGCGCGGCAAAAAGCCTCGCGCATCTCCTCATAGGTTTGCGTGATAGGATATTGTGGGAACTTCTGCGCAATATCGCTGGGTGGGCGAAAAAAAATCCCGGCGTCCGCCTCTGCCATCATGTTCGTATCATTGTACGAATCGCCGGCTGCGATAGTACGAAAATTAAGGGCGCGCAGGGCCTTTACCGCCTGACGCTTTTGATCAGTCTGTCGCAGCCGGTAACTGATGATCTTTCCCCCTTCGCCCACGTCCAAATGGTTACAGAAAAGTGTCGGCCAGCCAAGCCTGCGCATGAGTGGCATTGCAAGCTCATAGAAAGTATCGGACAAAATAACGAGTTGAAAGCGCTCTCGGAGCCAATCAAGGAACGTGAGCGCCCCCGGTAGCGGATCCATGGTCTCGATAACCGCCTGGATATCAGCGATCCCAAGTTCGTTTTGGTCAAGGTAAAATAGACGCTGACGCATCAATTCGTCATAATCCGGGACGTCGCGAGTTGTCGCTCGAAGAGCACCAATCCCGGTCCGCTCTGCCACCCCGATCCAAATTTCTGGGACTAACACGCCCTCCAGGTCCAAGCACGCTACTTCCATCGTGATTCCCCGATGTATTTACTTAAGAAGCTGCCGTAAAAACGACGGCGCTTGTTAAAGCGGCGGTGCGCGCCGGTTTGATACAAGAAGCCAATTTATGCGGATCTTCTAATCGAAACGCTGCGAGATTAAAGATACGAGGAATGTGAAAACATACGCCCGGCTGGAATGTGAAAACCCAATATTCCAACGCATGGTAGCATGTTTGACCTTTCGGATGCAGCAGGGCTAAGTGCGCGGTCTTGCCGTAAAGCACGATGCTTCAAAGTGAGACCTGGCCCGGAGTGACCCGCGTTTTGGTCACACGGCCCCACTGTTGATTGAGCCGTTTGGCGGAGATTGGATAAGCCGTTCCAAGTTCTTGCGCAAACAGGGAAACCCGAAATTCTTCAACCATCCACCGTAGCTTTCCTAGCTCTGCATCTTCAAGGCCTAAGGTGCGATGCTGCTGTAACAGCTCTCGGCATCGTTGCCATAGGCAACCCATGCGCTTTAGCTTCAGCATATCTCTTGCCGGCTCCCTGAGTAAGCGATCAATACGAATGACGAGTGCGCTCAAATATCGTGGAAAATGCCGCAGCTGGTTTAACTCGATCTCGCTAAGAAAACCTCTGTAAATCAGGTACTCGAGCTGAGTGTTGATATCGGACAGCGCTTGCGCAGCGCTGCCGGCAGCTGCAATGCGTGCCTGCGCTTTTACAAGATTGCTGTAGGCCTGAAGAATTTCCCCAACGAGATCATTGACCTCTTGGGCAACGGCCATTAGCCGCGGCGCACCTTCTTCCTTACGTTGCCGAAACTGCATTTCAGTGCGGATCAGCGGCTCGCGATCAAGGAACACCTCATCCACCAACAAGCCAATTAAATCCTCCTGCAGAGATTCCCAAAGACTCTGGGATACAGTACCAGCATAGCAACTGTCGGTGGCTCGGAAAGGTGACGGTGCTGCTGCCGCATAATTGAGGCATACACTTCGACGATCGCGCAAATCTTTTCTTAGATCCCGGAAGGTCGATGCTAGCTCAAGCACGAAGAGACGCCGGAGGCCCGCGCGGTGATTTTTATCGGCCTCTTGCTTTGAATCGGCGATATGGATCGCCACGCTCGAGATCTCGTCTGAAAGTGCCGGATATCCCCGACAAACCACAGTACCGTGGCCCCACTCAATCTGCTCCGGCAGGTCTCCAAAATCCCACGTGGTGATGCCTCTCCTCTCGAAATCAGGCCGCTTGAGCGATCCAAATTGGATGCGCGCGTAGCTCGACAGCTTGCGCTGCAAGCGTGGCAGATCACGTCCCGCATCGAGTAAGTGACCATCGATATCGACGATACGAAAGTTCATCAACAGGTGTTCAGGCAACCGCTCGTGATCCCACGCCTCGGCTGGAACCTCGATGCCGACATGCTCCCTGATATCGCGAATCAATGCTTGAGTGAGGGGCTGGGATTGCGGCACGAGGCGGGCCACATAGGTTTCACTCGCCTCGGATACCGGACCGAGCGCTCGACGAAGGTCCTTTGGAAGCGAACGGATAAGGAAAAAAATCTTCTCTGCCAGCCTGCCTGGCACTAACCATTCAAAGCTCTCCGGCATCGATTGCCTCAAACTTGTGATCGGAATAGTGACCGTGATGCCGTCATCCGGATTGCCTGGTTCAAAGTGATACTCGAGCGGGTAACGCTGTCCATTGAGCTCCAATACATCGGGAAAGGCTGCTTGGGTAACCTCATGGGCAGCTGGCCGCATCAGGCTTTCTCGAGTCAAAAACAGCAGCCTTGGGTGCCGTTTTTCTGCCTCATTACGCCATCTTTCAAACTCCTGGCCGGTGCAAATGCCTGCAGGAATGCGATCTTCGTAGAAGCGAAAGATAAACTCCTCGTCTTCCAGAAGGTCTAGGCGGCGCGACTTGTGCTCAAGCGTTCTAAGCTCCTCTAGCAGCGCCTGATTATGGCAAAAGAAATCGGCTTGGGTGTGATAACGCTCCGCCACCAGCGCTTCGCGAATAAATATCTCGCGCGCTAGGCGTGGGTCGATCCGCCCATAATCAGTGCGGCGGTTGACAATCACGGTGAGCCCATAGAAGGTCACTTGCTCGTAGACCAGTACTTTCTGGCTTTTTGGTTCCCAATGCGGCTCTCGATAATGCCGCTTTACCAGGTGCTGGGCAGCGCGTTCGATCCACTCGGGTCGAATGCGAGCGACCTGGGCGGCATAAAGCCGTGAGGTTTCTATGAGCTCGGCCGCCATTACCCACGTCGCACCCGACCTTCCAATACCGGAAGCTGGCGAGATGAGAAACCGCATGCTGCGCGGGCCTAGATAATCCTTTTGCTCAGTGCGAACACCGACGCGGGTCAAAAAACCGGTTAGCAGTGCGCGGTGAAGTTGCGGATAAGCGGCAGGTTGTTCGTTTACGGGCAGCCCCATCTCGGTGACAATCTCACACAGCTGGCGGTGGACGTCGAGCCATTCAGACATCCGTGTATAGGAAAGGAAATGCTCCCGGCAGAGCCTACGAAGTGCCCGAGTCGACGCCGTCTTCTTTTGTTCTTGATAGAATGCCCACAGCGCCAGTGATCCCAGAAAATCCGAACGTTCATGCCGAAACGGTGCATGAGCCGCCCTTGCCGCCTCTCTAGCCTCGAGCGGCCGCTCACGAGGATCATCGATGCTAAGAAAGCTCGCTACCACCAGGGCTTCCTTCAGGCAACCCTCCTCGGCAGCTCCAAGGAGAATCCTTCCCACCCTTGGGTGTAGAGGCAGTCGGGCAAGACGTCGACCTCGAGAGGTAAGCTCTGCTGCCTCATCAAGGGCGCCGACTTCCCGTAGTAACTCGTAGCCATCCTTCAGGTGGCGTTGGTCGGGGATGTCGAGGAAAGCGAAAGTCTCCGCCTCGCCGAGCCCCAAAGCTTTCATCTTGAGAATCACCGCAGCAAGATCGGTACGCACCACCTCCGGCTCGGTGAACTCGGGCCGAGAGGCAAAGTCTTCCTCTGAAAATAAGCGTACGCACACCCCCGACCTCACTCTTCCACAACGGCCCTTGCGCTGCTCAGCAGACGCCTGAGAGATCTTCTCGATCGGCAATCGTTGAACCTTGGTGCGGTAACTGTAGCGGTTGATTCGGGCAAGCCCCGAATCGATAACATAGTGAATGTTGGGGACAGTGAGAGAGGTCTCGGCGACGTTGGTTG
>JBAPTW010000280.1:0-6241 GCA_049282355.1 Gammaproteobacteria bacterium
TCCTTGTAGACTTGAGTCCAGCATCCCTGCTGAACACACCCTTGTGGCAAGGCAATTGACCGCCTACAGATTCCGAGCACGGTTTTACCCCTTGAATGGTGATGCTGACGAAACGATGACCATGGCCATGATTGCGATAAATACTGGAGGGCCAAAGCAATTTATTCCGACACTATCGATATAAACCCCATCGATCGCTCGGCCTCTTGATCTAGCGGTCCCTTTCTCTCAACATCCCCGTCCACATCGGTTGCGTTCATTTGACGAAGTCCTCCATGTGGATTTTGCTCTCACAGAGCGAACGCTTTTGCAAATAGTTCAGAATACGTAGACAGCACCTTCTAGGTGGTCTACATATTATTAGCCCCTGTCATAGTTGATCGCCGGTTCGGTATCGAAGCAACAAAAAAACAAAGGACGCCGGTCACTGATTTTCCACCCTACTTTAGAACAAAACCAAGCACCGGCTAACGGCCACCAAACCACCTTTCCCGGAGGAGAACTGACATGCAAGACGACCTTGTGCAAAGAATAAAAAATCATCCCAAGTATCACGAGCTGGTAACAAAGCGGCAGCGGTTTGGCTGGACGCTTGCGCTATTGATGCTTGGCGTCTATTACGGCTTCATTCTGCTCGTTGCCTACGCCAAGGGTTTTCTCGGCACGCCGGTCAGCGAAGGGTCCGTCATGACGATCGGCATCCCTATTGGCATCGGTGTGATCCTGTTTGCCTTCGCTCTCACCGGCATCTACGTGTGGCGCGCCAATACCGAGTTCGATCGCCTGAACAGAGAGATCAAGGAGACCGTGCTGTGAAACACCCAACGATACTGACCCTGACCGCACTCTCGGTTTCCCTGTTCACCGCCAGCGCCCTTGGTCAACAGGCCGCGCCGCCGCCAGCATCGGTCACCGCCGTTAACGTGCCGGCCATCCTCATGTTCCTGGCGTTCGTCGCGGCAACCCTCGGCATCACCTATTGGGCCGCCCGAAGGACCAAGACCGCCAAGGATTTCTATGCCGCTGGCGGCGGCTTGACCGGGTTTCAAAACGGTCTCGCGATATCCGGCGATTACATGTCCGCCGCGTCGTTTCTCGGCATTTCAGGGCTCGTCTTCGCAGCTGGCTTTGATGGCCTGATCTATTCGGTCGGCTGGCTGGTGGGCTGGCCGATTATCATGTTTTTGATCGCCGAGCAACTGCGTAACCTGGGCAAGTACACTTTCGCCGACGTGGCTTCCTACCGCTTCCAGCAGACCCCAATCCGCACCCTCGCCGCCACCGGCACCTTGATCGTGGTCCTGCTCTATCTGATCGGCCAGATGGTCGGCGCCGGCAAGCTGATCCAGGTGCTCTTTGGATTGCCTTATCTGTACGCTGTGATCATCGTCGGAGTGCTGATCATTCTCTATGTCACCTTAGGCGGTATGATCGCTACCTCTTGGGTACAGATGATTAAGGCCGGCTTGCTCTTATCGGGCGCCACCATCGTCGCCTTGCTATCGCTGCTTCATTTCGGTTTCAGCCCGGAGACGATGTTCCGCGAGGCCACCGAAGCCCATCCAAAGGGACTGGAGATAATGGCGCCGGGTGCTTTGATCAGTAACCCCATTGATGCCATCTCCTTGGGTATGGCCTTGATGTTCGGTACAGCAGGATTGCCCCACATTCTGATGCGCTTTTTCACCGTGCCGAACGCCACCGAGGCGCGCCGGTCGGTGTTCTACGCCACCGGGTTCATTGGCTACTTCTATATTCTGACGTTCATCATCGGATTCAGTGCCATCACCCTCCTGGCCCAACACCCCGAGTTCTTCAATGCACCAGCCGGTGAAAAGCTCGACATCGTCAAGCATCTTGTTGGCGGCAGCAACATGGTGGCCATTAGGCTGTCCGAAGCCGTCGGTGGCAGCTTGCTGCTCGGGTTTATCTCGGCGGTCGCCTTCGCCACCATTCTGGCGGTGGTCTCCGGTTTGACTCTAGCAGGGGCGTCGGCCATTTCGCATGATCTGTACGCCAACGTGATCGCACGCGGGCGTACCACCGAAAAACAGGAGATTATCGTATCCAGAATCGCCACGGTTGTACTCGGCATCATCGCCATCTACCTTGGATACCTCTTTGAAAAGCAAAACATCGCCTTCTTGGTGGGTTTAACCTTTGCCGTTGCTGCGAGCACCAACTTTCCAATCCTGATCATGTCCATATTCTGGTCGAAGATGACTACCCGAGGCGCTCTGATCGGCGGCGCCATAGGATTGATTACGGCTGTTATTCTGGTAGTGCTTGGTCCCACAGTGTGGGAGGAAATCCTGGGTAACCCCGAGGGCTCTGCCCCGTTCTGGTCCAAATATCCCGCTATCTATTCCATGACGGCCGCCTTCGTCGGCATCTGGCTGTTTTCAATTTTGGACAAGAGTGCAACAGCTAGATCCGAGATCAAGGCTTTTGAGGCCCAGGACATTCGCTGCCAGACCGGGATCGGTGCCGAGGGCGCTACCAGTCATTAGGCGACAGAGAGGCCAACGATCGGCCGCGATGGGAGCCCGCAATGACCATCGTGGCCGGTATGCGCAGTCGGTTTATTCACAAGCTCTCACCCCTTTGGCTTTGGGGCTAGCTTTGCTGATCAAGATGGCTCCCAGCCATTTTGTCTCACTGCGCTGTCGTGCGCCTTGCGACTCCGGCGTTCGCGGCATTTTTAAATAAGCCTCTACGTAAGCGTCGCACCATGCCAGACAAGCAGGCGTTCTTGCGCACCGTTCCCCCTTTCGATCGCCTGGGTCCTGCCGATCTGGCCAACCTCTCGCTAGCCCTTTCCATGGAAAGTTTTGCTGACGGCCAGGTTATCTTGCAGCGCTCAACTGCGCCCGCCTATCTATACATCGTCATCGACGGGGTGATAGAAGAGCTGGATGCGCAAGGACCTGTAGACCGCCACACCGCCAGGGATATATTCGATACCCGCTCACTATTTGAAGGCAGAAGTCACAGTAGCTTCGTCGCCAGCGGAAGCTGCCGCTGCTATCGCCTCGCTGCCCAACAGTTTTTGGCGGCAGTTCGCCGCAAACCCGTCCTGAAGGATTTTTTTCGCCAGGCCGCGGCACACAAACTGGACACCCTCGTAAGAGTGCAGCAGCAGCGAGAAGCGACCCCGTTCATGATGGCCAGCATCGGTGACGAGCCATTGACGCCTCCCTTGTTCATCAGCCCAGAAACGCCGCTGAATGAAGCCGCCGCTCTCATGAAAACGCAGGGCCGATCGGCCGTGTTGATCAGACGTAACGACCAAGTTGGAATATTTACCAGCCAGGATGTGCGCGAGCAGATGATGCTGGCGAAATTACCCGCCTCTACTCCCATAGGCGATCTCGCCAACTATGAGCTGATCAAGCTCGACAGCCGTGATTACCTCTTCAGTGCCCTGGTGGCCATGACCAGATACGCCGTGAGGCACGTGGTGATCACACGTGGAGATGAAATCGTAGGCGTGTTGGAGCAGCGTGATCTGCTGGATTATCTTCCCGCTCATTCGCACGTCATCGCTGACCAAATCGAGCGCGCCCGTACCAGGCAAGAGTTGCGGGAGGCAAGCGACAATATCGCCCTATCGATTAAGTCGCTGCATGCCCGAGGGGTAAAGCCACGCTATATCAGCCGCTTGGCGACCGATCTGAACCGCACGCTGTTTCGCCGGCTGTTTGCGCTGCTGGCACCGAGCGAGCTGCTCGCTAACGCTTGCCTGGTTGTCATGGGCAGCGAGGGACGCGGGGAGCAACTACTTAGAACCGATCAAGACAATGCCCTTATTCTGCGGGCAGCGGATCGCACTGGCGTGGTTGAGCAGGTAGCGCAAGCCTTTACGGACGCTCTCGTGGCGCTCGGTTACCCGCCCTGCCCCGGCAACATCATGGTTTCTAACCCGGCCTGGGCCAAACCTTTGGCCGTCTACAAGGACGACCTGCTTGCGTGGATCCATGAGCCCGACGAAAATGCTTACCTCAATCTTGCCATTTTTTATGATGCCAGCACCGTGATTGGCGACGATTCGCTGCTGAGCGAGCTCAAAACTTACCTCTTCCGATTGTTGGCAACGCGCCCGGACAGTGTCCGCTATTTCGCCAGAAGCATGCTGGCGTTTCCAACGCCCCTTGGCGTATTCAACCGGTTCCTCGTGGAAAAAACCCCGCATGGGCACGGGCTAGATATCAAAAAGGGCGGCTTATTCCCCATCATACACGGTGTGCGCAGCCTCGCCTTAGAGTCGCGGTTGGCCGAAACCAACACCATCGCCAGAATTCAAGCCCTGATTGGTCGCCATCTCTTCGACGAGCGCTTTACCGCCGATTTGATCGAGGCGTTCGAGTTCATGTCGATGCTCAGGTTACGCACCCAACTGGCTTGTTGGGAACGCGGTGAGCCCCTGCACAATTACGTGACTCCCAAGCAGCTCAACCGCCTCGAGCGCAACTTGCTCAAGAGCGCGCTGAAGATCGTGAAGGAGCTAACGACGGTGGTCTCTTACCATTTCAAACTGGATGCGCTGTCGTAGGCGCAAGTAGCCATGCCAAACGGTCTGCCTGATGATACGGCTCCCGTTTTCCTCCGAAGCGAGCTAAGCGACGACCGGCCATGATCATCGTTTCGTCAGCACCACCCTTCAGAGGGTAAAACCATGCCCACAATCTGTAGGCAGTCAATCGCCTTGCCACAAGGGTGTGTCCAGCAGGGAGGCTGGACACAAGTCTACAAGGATGTATTCACGACGTCCCTTGAGGCAAGGCGATTGACTGCCACCCGGACGAAACGATGACCATGGCCCGACGACCCATGAAGGTGCGTGCGGGGTCGTTTCTTATCGCCGCCGCGGTGCTGGCTTGCGCCATTGAGGCGGCCGCTTGTTGGGCCTTCTGGCTCAGCCTCGCGCCTGACGAACGCTCCGTAATCGCAGCGTTGTGGGCCAGCCGCGCCGGTATAGCCATCTTGCTGGCAGTGCTCTTGCTTCTACTGCTGGGGCTCATTCTGAGCTGGATACTCCGATTGTACATCAGGCCGCTGCACACCCTTGCCGAAGAGAGCCGGATCATGGCTGTGAGTCATCCAGGCCACCGGCTAAGGCAAAGCGGGACACCCGAAGTGCAGGAGTTAATTGCAAGCATCAATTTGCTTGCCGAACGTCATCAGGCGTTGCAAGAAGACGTAGAGACCAGGATCCGAGCGGCAAGCATCACCCTCGAAGAAGAAAAAAGCACGTTGGCAGCACTCGTGTCAAAACTCAGCCAGGGTGTGCTCGTGTGCAACAATCACGGCCAGATCCTGCTCTACAACCAACGCGCGAAGCGCTTACTGGAGCAAGATGCCGTCCCGAGCGAAGCCAGCGGCTGGATTGGGTTAGGTCGCTCGCTCTATGCAATTCTCGACCAAAGCTTGATCACCCAGGCGCTGGCGCACATACGCCAGCGCATTGAACAAGGCGAGAGCTCGGAGCTGGTAACGTCTTTTGTGGCGATGCGGCCCCGTGGGCAATTTCTCAGTGTACAACTGGTGCCGGTGCTCGACAGAGAGAAAGCGATGAGCGGCTATATCCTGACTCTCGAGGACATCACCCGTCACACCGAGAAGGAACACCGTTTGGGCAAGTTGCTGCAATGCCTTATCGAAGAGCAAAGCGCCGCCGTCGCCGGCATTCGCGCCGCCATCGAGACCATGCTCGACTACCCCAACATGGAGAAACAGCGCCAGCACCAGTTCAAAACAGCCATCCGCGAGGAGGCACTGAAGCTCAGCCAAATCCTTGCCCATGCAACGGCGGGGTATTCCGACTACCTCCAGGCGGAAGCAAGGCTGGCGGAAATGCTCGGCAGCGAGCTTTTAACCACTCTCGAGCACCGCTTCAGCACTACCTTTGGTATCAAGGTCAAGGTCAGCGCTCCGGCCGAGCCGCTGTGGCTGCGCGTGGACCGGTACGCCATGGTACAGGCAATGATGTTCGCCATGGCCCAGTTGCTCGAGGGCTACCATGCTGAGCACGTTGAATTAAAACTGGAACGCCAGCCTTCCTTCGCTGGACTGGCAATCGTCTGGGAGGGTAACGATTTAGATGCAGAAACCTTACGCAAGTGGAGTCAGCAGACGTTATTGAGCAATCAGGATGGGCATCCACTGAGCCTGCGCGACGTCGTTGAGCGCCATGGAGGGGCCGTCTGGTGGCAAAGCGAGGCAACGCCGGGACATCATGCCC
>JBAPTW010000281.1:0-14490 GCA_049282355.1 Gammaproteobacteria bacterium
TCGAGTTGCTGGACACCAATCACGCTGGGTTTGGAGACCGAGTCTTCGTCGGTCGGCCAGCGGTTATCAATGGCGAAGGCCTTGCCGTCGTGTGGGTGTTGAATGGCGCAGAAAAATGTCCGGTTATCTCCCGAAAATTCAGGGCCACAAACCTCGGCGCCTGGCACTGCGGAAAGGAACTGCCGTAACAGGCCGCGCCTTTCTCCTGCAACGGGCACAGCGAAGACACCGTCGTTCTGGCCAAAACCAACGTCGCCACTAAAGGCTTGGCCATCCGTTGCAATCCACAGATTCCCGTCATCGTCAAAGACGATGTTGTCAGGATCCGAGATGGGGCTGACTCCCTCGGCTGCGGGATCAGCAATCTTGCCGAAACGGGTACCGTGATCCTGTTTTGGATCGCCGCATTTCACGAAGATGTTCCAGCGAAATGTCATGGAACCGGCATCATCGTTGTCTTCGATCAACTCGATGATGTGGCCGTGAGGATTAGGGGCGCGCGGATTGGCCTCGTCCGGGTCCGTCCGCTCGGCGTTGTTCGTCAGCGTCACGTACACGCGACCGCTTTTGGGGCTGGCCTCGATGTCTTCGGGTCGGTCCATCGGGGTGGCCCCCAGGGCGTCTGCAGCGCCTCGGACGTTCAGCAGCACCTCCTGCTGGTTTCCGAAGCCTGCCTGATGAAGGACATTGCCCTCCTCCCAGACCAGGGGCAACCACTCGCCGGTTCCCATTTCATCCCCTGCCACGTCGCCAACGTCGAAGCGCGCCACCGAAAGCGTGCCTTCGTCAAGGAGCTTCAAGTTGGCGTTGCGGGTCAAGGGGTTAAAGACACCCTGCGTAACGAACTTATAGACGTACTCGAAACGGGCGTCGTCGCCGGAGTAGATGGCGACCCGCCCATCGCGGGTGATGGCCGCAGCAGCACCCTCGTGCTTGAAACGACCCAGTGCTGTTCGCTTCTTGGGCTTTGCTGTGGGGTCATAGGGATCAATTTCGACCACATAACCAAAGCGGTTGTATTCGTTCGCTTCCTCAGAGAAGTCAAAGCGTTTGTCGTAGCGCTCCCACTTGCGCTCGGTCTGCGCGCCTTCAGCCGGAATGCGCAGACTCAGTTGCTTGCTACGGCTGTCCGCAACCTTGTCGAAGTTCGCGAAGTATTGATCGAAGTTTTCTTCACACGTGAGCAACGTGCCCCAGGGCGTTCTACCTCCCGCACAGTTGTTCAGGCTGCCTTTGACAGAGGTGCCATCTGGATCATCGCTGGTCTTCATGAGCTCATGGCCGCGCAACGGCCCGGTGATTTCCATAGGCGTTGAGCCAGTGGTGCGGCGGTTAAAGGGCGAGTCCTGAACAAAGCGCCATTTGCCATCTTTGTTATCAAACTCGATTTCAACGATGCTCACGCCGTGGGCTTCGATCTCGGCTTCGCATTGATCCTGCGTCGGGTCGTTCGGATCATATGTCGGAAACATGTCCGCACCCGTGGTGTATTCATGGTTGACTGCCAACAACGCACGTTCGCTCGGCGAAGTCTGCATTCCTTGAAACAATGTTCCCAGCAACGTAGCCGTCGAGGCGTCGAGATGGCCAAGATCTGAAACTTTTTGGTGTAACCATTGTGGAAGCGCAAACCAGAGCACGAGGTCGCAGTTGAAGCCGAACTGCTGTGCCTGGGTGGCTCCGCTTTGATTGCGTACATCGAAGGGGGGCGCATTGGCGGTGAGCGGGTCGCCCCAGCGAATGATGACGTTGTACTCATAACCCGGCGGCACAACGATGTCTGCCTCGTTTCCTGGGGGGACGGTCTCGAACGTCAAGCGATCGCCGGGATCCAGAAAATAGGTGTTCGAGGCTCCGTCACTGGCCAAAGCACGCGTCGGTTTGACGAGCGTGGGCGTAATGAGCAGCACGGCGCCGACCGATCCAGCACCTTTGAGAAATGTCCGCCGTGCCAAAGCGCGGTTGAGCACCTCACCAAAATATTCACCGTTTTGCGCTGCCGGCCGGTCTTGGGAAATCAGTGGACATGTTCGGGACGGGTTTTTCATCTTATCCTTCACCGTGGGCTCCTCTGCAGGTATCGTTCTTGCCTCGCACCGAACGCATCGGCGCGTCTCGGACGTAGATTTCTACAGGGAGAACATGACGCCACGATGAACCGTGAATGAACGTATGGTGAAATTCCAAGATGGCGCTCGATCGGATAACCGCTTGCGGACGGTTACCGAAGGAGAGGGGGGATGATGGGTGAGTGCATCGTTGCTGCTGCCCTTTAGGCGCCTTCGAGCGCTTCAGCAAGCTGTGGAATGGCTGCGGCCAATGCTTCCTCGATGTGTTCGACAAAGATGAAATGCATGTCGGATTTCACGTGCGCAGGCAGCTTCGCCAGGTCCTTCTGATTGTCCGCTGGGAGGATGACGCGCCGGATCCCGGCGCGATGAGCTGCGAGCACCTTCTCTTTGATGCCTCCGACGGGCAGCACGAGCCCGCTCAACGTGATCTCGCCGGTCATCGCGGTGTCGCTTCGAGCGGGGCGGTCAGCGTACAAAGAGGCCAGAGCTGCCGCTAAGGTAATGCCAGCTGACGGGCCATCCTTTGGCGTTGCGCCCGCGGGAACATGAATGTGCACCCCGGAACTGCGAATTGTTTCTTTGCTGATGGCGAGGGATTGCGCGCGGGACCACACATAGCTTTTTGCCGCCTTGGCCGATTCCTGCATGACTTCGCCGAGCTGACCAGTGAGTGTAAGGTCCTTGCCCTCCGGCAGGAGCGCCGCCTCGACATAGAGCACATCGCCGCCGGCCTCGGTCCAGGCAAGCCCCACGGCCACCCCCGGTGCGAGCTCATGGCGGGCTTTCTCAGCGAAGAAGCGCTCGGGCCCGAGTAAATCTGTAAGCTCGGTGCTGGCTACCGTCATGGGGTCAGTATTCCCCTGGGCGATACGCGTTGCGGCTTTTCGCGCGATCTGGCCGATCAGGCGCTCCAACTCCCGTACCCCTGCCTCGCGCGTGTAACGCCGAATAACGCGGGCCACAGTAGCATCGGGGATGGTCAGTTGCTCGGCACTAACGCCGGCTTCCGAAAGTCGTCGCGGGATGAGGTAGCGCTTAGCGATGGCAAGCTTTTCTTCATCGCTGTAGCCTGCTAGACGTAATAACTCCATGCGGTCCAGTAACGGCCTCGGGATGGTATCCAAGGAATTGGCCGTGGTGATGAAAAAAACTGAGGAAAGGTCAAAGGGCAGGTCCAGGTAATTGTCCCGAAACTCAAAGTTTTGCGCCGGGTCGAGGATCTCCATCAGCGCGGCGGCAGGATCACCGCGAAAGTCCCGGCCAAGCTTATCAACCTCATCGAGCATTAGGAGCGGATTTTTGACGCCTGCCTGACGAATAGCCCGTATGATTCGCCCCGGCATGGCGCCGACATAGGTTCGACGATGACCGCGTAGCTCTGCCTCGTCATGCAGTCCACCGAGGCTCATGCGTTCGAACCGCCTGCCAAGGGCACGGGCGATGGACTGGCCGACAGAGGTCTTGCCCACACCCGGCGGGCCTACAAAGCACAGGATCGGGCCCTTTGCCTGCGGATTGAGTTTCATTACCGCGAGATGCTCAATGATGCGATCCTTGACTTCCTCGAGATCGAAATGATCCTCATCGAGTATCTCCCGGGCATGCACGAGATCGAGAGAGTCCTCGGTGGTTTTGTCCCAGGGTAGCTCTAGGGTGAGCTCGACATAAGCCCGGGTGATCTGATAATCCGGTGCGGCGGATGACATCCTTTCCAAGCGCGAGAGCTCTTTATCGACTTCTTTGGCCACCAGCTCGGGGAGGTGCGCCTCTTCCATGCGCTTGTGCAGCTCTGCGACATCAGCCTGCTCCGGACTCTGCTCTCCCAGTTCCGACTGGATGGCGCGAAGCTGTTGGCGCAACATGTGCTCGCGTTGCTGGCGGGTGATTTCTGTTTGTGCTTGGCTGGCGATCTGGTTCCTCAGCTCCAGTACCTGTACTTCATGAGTGAGATAACCGTGGATCAGCTGCAGCGCTTCGCGCTGGCTAGCGGCTGAGAGCAGGGTGATCTCTTTCTCAAGGTCGAGAGACAACAAGGACCCGAGAAGGTAGACTTGGTGAAGAGGTTTCTTGACTTCCGAAAAAATCTGATTCAGGCCTGCTTGAACCTGCGGCTGTACCAAGGCGATCATACGATTGCCTAGATCGCCCACTGCGCGCTGCAGGGCCTCGACCTCGGTACCGGTGTCCTGGGGCTCCGGCAGGATACGGACACGCACGTTGAGGTAGGGCTGCTCGAGGATCACACCGATGCGCTCGATGCGATGAAATCCCTGCACCAGGATACTCATGCCCTCGTCACTGCGCGCCATTCTCTTGATGATTCCCGCCGTACCAACGGAGTAGAGATCATCGGGCTTTGGCTCTTCGACGAGGGCGCTTTTTTGGGTGAAGATGGCGATTGTCTTATCTTCGCTTGCCAGAGCCGCCTCTACAGCAGCCAAGGACGCCGGTCGTCCCACCGTAATGGGCATCAACAGGTAGGGGAAAAGCACATTGTTCTTGACAGGGAGCGTCGGCAGGGTAGTTTCGACAATGTCGCCCATGACAAAGATTAGGACTCGATGGCCAGGTGCACTAGCAGCATGCCGTTGTCATACTCGGTGAGAATTTGCGCTCCCTCGATGTCACTGGGTAGCTCGATGTTGCGTTGAAAGCGGTTGTAGGCAATTTCCATGGAGTAGGCCTGGTGGCCCTCGAGGATCGAGCAATCTCGCCGCAGACCTTGAACGGTTAGTTGCCGACCACTGATGTAAAGTTCCACGTCCTCAATCTTAACGCCGGCAAGATCAAGTTTGATAAGCCACCCCTGTCTACCGCGATAAATGTCCACGAGTGGTTGCCACGGGCAGGCCTGATAGGCGGTGGACTGCGTCAGTAAAGCATACATTAGCTGGGTGATAGGGATAGGCATATTGTATTTCGCGACCCAGGCGCAGATTAAACATTAGTTCTGAATTCCGATCCCGTATCATACCGCAAGGCGCGTGCTCATACAGCCTGATGGCATTCATAATGCACTTGGTGGTAGCTCAAGATTTCGATACCTGGTGAGTGCGGCCTTGCCGAACGCTATATCACGTTTCCCAAGTAATAACCGTGGTGAAAAGGTTAAGGTAGGTTATCAGCGCCCGGCATTTACGGAGGCAATCGGGCCATTCGGTTCATAACGCAGTCGTTTCTAATGGAGTAACACTATGTTCGATAGCATCGCACCCCACGGCGGGGTGTTAAAGGAATTGCTTGTGGATGAGGCGCAGGCGGAAACGCTCAAGGCCGAGTCTTTGGATTTTGCGTCGACCAGTCTCAGCCAGCGCCAGCTCTGCGACCTGGAGCTACTATTGAATGGGGGGTTCTCGCCCCTCGATGGATTCATGGATCAGGAAACCTATGAGTCGGTGCTCGACGACATGCGTCTGCCAGGCGGGCTGGTCTGGCCGATGCCGATTGCGTTGGATATTCCGGGAAAGCTTGCTGCGACTTTGGAACCGTCCATGCCGTTGGCTCTGCGCGATAACGAAGGCTTCATGCTCGGCGTGCTCACGGTCAAGGATGTTTGGAAACCGGATAAGCGGCGGGAGGCCGAGCAGGTTTACGGCACTGCCTCGGAGCGTCATGCGGGGGTGCGCTTTCTCTATGAGCAAGTGCAGGAATATTACGTGGGCGGCGTTCTCGAGGGACTCCAGTTGCTGACGCATTTCGATTACGAAGAGCTGCGCCACACGCCATCTGAGCTGCGTCATCTGTTTGCCAAGCTCGGTTGGCGTAACGTGGTGGCCTTTCACACCAGCCGACCGATGCATCGTTTGCAACGCGAGTTGACCGTGCGGGCGGCGAAGGAAGCCCAGGCGCATATTCTTCTGCATCCGGTCGTTGGCATGACCAAGCCAGGGGATCTCAGTTACCACGCTCGCGTGCGGTGCTACCAGGCAATGGAGCGCCACTATCCTCATGGGTTGAGCACGCTTTCATTGCTGCCCCTTGCCATGCGTATGGCCGGCCCCCGGGAGGCACTGTGGCATGCTCTGGTGCGGCAAAACTATGGCAGCACTCACTTCATCGTGGGCAACACTCATGCGTACCCGCCCGGCAACGGCAGCGATGCCGGGGCATTCTATCCCGCCTACGCGGCGCAAGAGCTCATCGCGGCCCATCAGGAGCAGATCGATATCCGCATGGTGCCTTTCAAGGAGCTCTGTTATGCGCCAAAGCGCCGCCAGTTCGCGGTGCGGGAAGAGGTGGAGGCGCACAAAGAGCCCTGCAAGGCGATCTCACCGAAGCAGCTTGCTCATCGGCTTGCCCACGGGGAGGAGATCCCCGACTGGTTTACCTATCCCGGTGTCTTAGAGGCGTTGCGTAAGATACATCCGCCGCGCAGCCAACAAGGGATTACCTTGTTTTTTACCGGGTTATCGGGGGCAGGCAAATCGACCATCGCCCGCATCATGTATGGGAAGTTCATCGAGGAAGGGAGTCGGCCGGTGACGCTGCTCGACGGTGATATCGTGCGCCAGCATCTTTCGAGCGAGCTTGGGTTCTCCAAAGCCCATCGTGATCTCAATGTCCGGCGCATTGGTTTTGTAGCTAGCGAGATCACCAAAAACGGCGGCGTCGCCATTTGTGCGCCCATTGCTCCTTACGCCGCAACGCGCCGCGCGGTGCGGGAGATGATAGAGGAGCATGGTGCTTTCATCGAGATTCATGTGGCCACCCCTTTGGAGGTGTGTGAGGCGCGCGATCGCAAGGGGCTCTATGCTAAGGCACGCAAGGGGCTGATTCCGGAATTTACCGGCATCAGTGATCCCTACGAAGTTCCGGAAACTCCAGAGCTTAGCATCGATACGTCAAATCTAACGCCCATGCAAGCGGCCCAGGACATGTTTCTCTATCTGTTACGGGAGGGCTACCTCGATACCCAGGATACAGCAGTTCAGAGTATCGGGGAAATGCGCGCCTAATCGACGGGGTTCGCAACAAGTCTTGCAAGCCGCATTGCCGCAGGCTGCACCACACCCGGCTAAAGACCGGGTGTGGTGCGTCCGAAAGAATTTAGCGGGACCCCTTGGTTTCTCAGGGTACGCGATTTTCGTGGTGCTTGCGGTTTTTCCAGCCTGATGAAACCGTAGCTTCCGTGGTGCGCTCTTTTTTGCAGCGCCATGGCGGCTCATGGGTCTTTACCGCCAAATACTCATGTTTTCGGTCAAAGGCCCATGTTCAACTTCACTGTCTTTTTGTTTCTGGTCGCGACACTGGCTTTCTTAGTCCTTACGCTCTTAATGATCGCCGTAAGAACCGGGAGTGAGCGCGGGGCGTTGCTATTGATATTCGCGTGTGCGGTATCCACGGCCTGGTGCGCGGCGATGGCCCATCGCGCCGGGGTCGAAGACTTTCCGCCGTATTTGCTTGAAGCTCTAGTGACATTGCGCTGCGGCGCTTGGATAGCTTTCCTCCATTTCGTGCTTCGCCTTCGGCTGGGAGACCATCGCAAAAAGGGCGCGAGAGCCGCTGCAGCGAGCACCATCTTAGCCGGTTTTGGAGGGCTCATCGTTGCGGCCATGGCGGTTCCTTATATCGATGCGACAGCCGTTGTCGGCGCGCCGCCTGGAGGGCACCTTTTCACCCTGTTTGCGATGCTATTGGCCATGGTGGGGCTTATCCTGGTTGAGAGAATCTATCGGGCCACGCCTCTGGCTCACCGCCGGGCAATGCAATTTCTCTGTCTCGGTGTGGGCGGGATGTTTGCCTATGACTTGGCCGCCTATTCATTTGCGCTGTTTTTCCAACGCACGCACTGGGGGCTAGGGAGTGGTCATGGCATTCTCAACGCCATTATCGTGCCTCTGATTGCCGTGGCCGCGGCGCGCAATCCACAGTGGGGGGTGAGTGTTTTTGTATCACGCCACGTCGCCTTCTACACGATCAGCTTGGTTGGTGCGGGCACGGGTGCGTTGATGGTGGGCAGCTTGGGGTATTACCTCTTTTTGCGCACGGGAGTAAGTCCAACGGCAGCGTTCGTGGGATCGCTGTTCAGCGCCTTGGTCATATTGGCCCTCATGTTGTTTGGACGCTTTCGTTCGCGACTGAAGGTATTCCTGAGCAAGCATTTCTACCGAAGCAAATATGATTATCGCAAGGCATGGTTGCACTTCACTCACACACTCTCCACGGGTCCGCAGGGGCTCGAGCTCGAAAAAAATATCATCCGCGCCATTGCCGAGCTGGTTGACAGTCCTGGCGGGGTGATGTGGATGCGCCAAGATACCGGATGTTTTCAACCGGTCGGGCAGTGGCAGATCTCTTTGTCGGAGGCCTCATCTGAGCCCGCAGATTCGTCCTTGATCCGCTTCCTCGAGGCAAGCCAATGGGTGGTTTATCTCGATGAATACGAGAAGATGCCGCAACGCTACCGCGGACTGGAACTGCCGGTGTGGCTGCAGGGCTTTCGGCCGGCCTGGCTGATCGCGCCGCTGTGGCAGCGCAACGAATTGATGGGTTACATCGTTCTTCTTCGCGGCGACAGCGAGCGAGAGTTCAATTTTGAGGACAGCGATCTACTCAAGACGGTGGGCCGCCAAGCGGCAAGCTATCTGGCTCTCATCAGAGCGACTGAAGCGCTGGCACAGGCACGGCAATTCGAGGCGTTCAACCGACTAGCATCGTTTGTTGTTCACGATCTCAAGAATCTCGTCGCCCAGCTGTCGCTGGTGGTGTCCAATGCGCAGATTCATCGCCATAACCCGGCGTTTATGCAGGACGCTATCGAGACTGTGGCCGGTGCCACGGCGAAGATGAACCGTCTGCTATCACAGTTGCGCAAAGGGCGTTTGGAGAAGCCTGGTTCGGAGCGAGTCATGTTTGGCTCAGTCGCGCACAAAGTGGCCGAGATGCGCCGCGCCTATCACCCGATTCCACAATTTGACTACGATGAACGAGAGCTGTTGTGGGTTGAGGCCAATCCCGATCGGCTCGCTGCGGTGGTGGAACATCTCATCCAGAACGCTCAGGAGGCCACACCCCCCGAGGGACGGGTGAGTGTGCGACTATATCGGGAAACGAACTTCGCGGTGCTGGAGGTCGAAGACAGCGGCAATGGGATGACGCCGCAGTTTGTCTCCGAGCGCCTGTTCCGACCCTTTGACACCACCAAGGGAAACGCCGGGATGGGGGTGGGTATGTATGAGAGCCGAGAGTTCGTGCGCACCTTTGGGGGCAATATTGCTGTGGACAGCACTCCTGGAAAAGGGACGTTGATACGTGTCCGATTGCCTTTGGCAAGCCCTTCTTTGGAAGCGCGCTCTGCGCCGTCGAAGGCGGCGCAAACCCCCGCCGAAACCGGGACCATGGACATGATGTGATCATGGATTTATCGGTTGGCTGATAGAAGCGAAGTAACAGGCTCATCTCATGCAGGCGTTATCTAAAGGCGGTATTGATCTCCGTCAATCTCTTTACCCTTGAGCGTGGGTACACTGCCAACGTTCGGTAGGTCAAATCACACTTATCGGATGTCGGTCTTGTCTTACATAGGAGGGAGAACTTCCAATATGAGAAGCAAGATATCGAGGGTGCTCGCGGTGATGGCGTTAGTTGGCCTGTCAGCAGTTCCACTGCGCTCCGCCGATGCCTGGCCTTGGGGATTTAACTGTTGCGGGATGTCCGTTGGCCAGAGCTGGGGATGGGGTCCAGGCTGGTGGGGTGGCGGCCCCTGGGGATATCCCAGATATTGGGGATATCCATATAGTGGCTGGGGCTATCCGGGCTGGTGGGGTCCGCCTCCTGCGCCTCCCCTAGTCATCGTGCTGCCCGCCGTGAGCTCCTGATCCTAGTGGCGGCCTGCCTGGCGCAGGGACGCGCAAGGCAGGTATTCCCGTGACGATCTTCATTCTGCGCTGCCTGCTTGCCGGCAGTGGCCATCGTTTTTACTCCCGAGCAATCATAGAAGGCACTTATCCTGTCGAGAGAGCCGGCGCTTGAGCCGGGTATAATTCGACCCCAGCGCAAACGCCTCCTTTGGCCGCTCACCCTGGACATGCGCGCCCTGTTGTAGACTTGAGTCCAGCATCCCTGCTGAACACACCCTTGTGGCAAGACGATTGATTGCCTACAGATTGTAGGGCGTGGTTTTACCCTCTGAAGGGTGGTGCTGACGAAACAATGACCATGTCCTGTTTTTACATTCGAAATGCAGGTGGTAGGTGTGGAAGGATTGGTCGAATGGCCCCCTCGGATCGCTGCCGTGCAGGCGACCAAATGAAAATTTTCTATCTCGATCACTTTGTTGTGCCGCTGCCCTCAGGACATCGCTTTCCGATGCAGAAGTATGCCTTGCTTCGGGAGCGTGTGATGGCGGCGCGACTTGTCCCCGAGCGCGAGTTTCGCGTACCGCATGCAGCCAGCGATGAGGACCTCGAGCGGGCTCATTCGGCAGACTACGTGCGGCGGGTAACGGCGGGGCGGTTGTCCGAGCGCGAGATTCGCGCCATTGGATTTCCGTGGTCGCCTGCGCTCGTGCATCGCTCGCGCCGTTCCGTTGGGGGCACGATTGCAGCTTGTCGAAGCGCTTGCACCGACGGCATTGCCGTGAGCCTTGCCGGTGGTACCCACCACGCTTTCTCTGACCGGGGGCAAAGCTTCTGCATTTTCAATGACAGCGCGGTGGCGGCGCACGCTATGCTGGCGGAACATCGCGCCGAACGTATCATGATCATTGACTGTGACGTGCACCAGGGCGATGGGACGGCGGCCATTTTTGCCAATGAGCCGAAGGTGTTCACGTTCTCCATTCATGGCAGCCGCAACTTTCCTGTCAACAAGCAGCAAAGCGATCTTGATGTCGGCTTGGCGGATGGAACAGGCGATCAAGCTTATCTTGCGGCGCTCGATTCGGGAATGACACACGCGTTCACTCGAATGCTACCGAGCCTGGTCATCTATCTGGCCGGGGCCGACCCCTATGAGGACGACCGCTATGGACGGTTGGCATTGAGCAAAGCCGGGCTGGCGAGGCGGGATGCCTTGGTGCTCGATCGATGCCGGAAAGTCGGTGCAGCGGTGGCCGTTACCATGGCCGGTGGCTACGCTCGTCGTCTCGATGACGTTGTGGATATCCATTTTCAGACTGTTTACGAAGCCGCTCGGCGCAGCAAACGGTGACTGCCTTCTGTTCTCATAGTGTGTTTTTTTCAGCGAGGCGCTAGAAGCTAGCGCTTGAAAATCTGCAAGGTGGTCGTAAAGTTAATAAACAGTTGACGCAACCATCGGGAGGTGGGCGGTGAGCGACATACGAAGACCGGCAGTCGCGGGTATGTTTTATCCCGCAGACGCCAAAGAGCTGCAAACCATGTTACGGGGCTTTCTGGGTACGCTGGACACCACCGCCGGCGAGGCGCCAAAGGCCATTATCGCCCCTCATGCCGGCTACATCTATTCCGGGCCCATTGCGGCGACGGCCTATCATGTCTTTGCCAGGGCTCGCGCCGTGATACGTCGCATTGTGCTGCTCGGCCCGTCCCATCGGGTCGCATTTGAGGGGCTGGCATTGAGCTCGGCCCGGTACTTTGCAACCCCCCTTGGTAACATACCGGTTGATCAAGCGGCTTATGACGCTATTAGAGATCTTCCGCATGTCCAGACTCTCGACGCGGCCCATGCCATGGAGCACAGCTTGGAGGTCCACCTACCTTTCCTGCAGCTTATTTTAGACGAGTTTCATCTGGTGCCGATCGTGGTGGGCGAAGCCGCACCGGAGGTTGTTAGCCAGGTTCTCGAGCGCCTGTGGAACGGTCCGCAGACCCGCTTTGTGGTGAGCTCCGATCTGAGCCACTACCACGATTACCAGACCGCGCAGCGCCTCGATGAGGCGACATCTCATGCCATTGAAACGCTGCGGTTTGAGGACATCGGCTATGATCATGCGTGCGGACGAAACCCTGTGAGCGGTCTGCTGAAGCTCGCGCGCACGCATGGCATGCAGGGACGAACCCTCGACCAGCGTAATTCCGGAGACACGGCGGGTCCACGCGATCAGGTGGTGGGCTATGGTGCCTACGCATTCAATGAAGCCACTGATGAAAATTAAGCTAAAGCGAGCTGTCTGAGCCATTCGTGTTAAGCGCCATGGACGGCGTTCGGTATTTTCTTTGAGCTTGGATACTGACAATCATGAGGAGGAGCGCAGTAACGCAAAGCTTCCTTGTAGTCCATCGAGTATGAATTGTGCCGCGAGTGCGGCAAGCACCAGCCCCAAGAGCCGTGAGATGACGTTAGCGCCGGTTTCTCCGAGCAATGTCGCAACGCGAGATGCCAATAGCAGCGATGCGAGCGTGAGCAGTAACACAGCTAACAGCACGATGGACAATAGGGCATAGATCCTGATCCCATGCGAGTTGCCGGCGGTCATGAGAAGAATGGTCGTGATGGCGCCAGGGCCTGCAATGAGCGGGAATGCGAGGGGGAAAACCGATACGTCTGCTTTACGCTCGGCTTCTTCTTGCTCCAGGGCGGTGGTTCCTTGGAGTCCGGAGCGTCGCGCGAATACCATGTCGATGGCAAGTAGAAACAGCAGCACCCCGCCGGCGATTCGAAACGCTGGCAAGCCAATACCAAGCCAACCGAGGATGCGGTCGCCGATCAACATCACGCCAAACAAAATAAAGGCAGCGAGCCCCGTACCCTTTAACGCCATTCGCTTGCGGTAGGTGGCATCATCTCGTGGTGTGAGGGCAGCAAAGATGGGGGCCAAGCCGAGGGGATCGATGACCACGAATAAAACCACGAAGGTGCGTATCCATTCATCGAGCATGTGCCTTAGATCCTTCTCCCTGCGACCGCTTATGATGCAGCGCGAAAGATATCCGCAGCCGACTGTTTGGCATCTTTCATTTTAAGAGTCTCTAAATTGCAATACCTTTGCCAGTTAAGGGGCGCTCGTCGCATAGTTGATGCGGCCGAGTTGGGTAACTTGCGCGATGGCCTGGTCAATAAAAAGAGGCTCTGGCATTTTCGGATACGTTCGCCAGTTTGAAGAAAACTTGCCGAAAACTTGGGGTCTCGTTCTGGATCTTCGTCGTCGACCGCGTGTCCGGCACCTACACCCTTCCTCCGCTGCCGGCGCTCATTCAGGCTCGAGCAGCCTCGCCATAAGTGCCCGGACTTATTGAGCTTTTACAACCGCGGGTGACGTGAGCTTGACAGTATTGGTACAAGATGAAGCTGCGCGAGCCGCGGGCCAAAATGCTGCCCTCGCGGCGGTTGCGGCAACTGACCGACGATACAATCCCCCGCCGGCGTTTGCCAGCGCTCCAAGCGGTAGCGGATGTTCCGCGGGCGAATCATCAGATCCTGCACCACGTAATCCTGGTAACCCTTGAATCGTGACCCAGCGGGGATCATCTCAGGCGCCATCGTGCGCTCCTCGTGAATCACAAGCTCAGCCGTCTTGGCGCGCTTTTCTGAGCCCGGGCGCTTGGTCGATTTTGAGTCATCGCCCTTTAGTCCCTTACCCCCGAAATCTTGAACAAAAAGACTAGAAGTTACGTGATGTGCAACTTTTCGGGTTAAGCGGTCACCAAGCTGTCTAGCTCCAACGGCTCGCGGCCTTGTTGGATGTTGAGCCAGACGCCGAGGGTATGGGCCAAGATCTTGCATGTGACCTGGTTGGTCAAATGCCACGCATCGTGCGCCCGGGTTTTGGCTAACCCAAAGCGTTGCTCGAGTTGACTGATCACCGTTTCAATGCGCTTGCGCAGCCGCCGTAATAGCCTTAACCACCAGCGGGGTCGGCGCTCGGTCATGTTTTTGCGCAGAGGCGTTTGCAGGTCAATACCCAGAGCCGCACAATCGGCTTTGAATTGGGGGCGGAGATAACCCTTGTCACCTAACAGCAATCCCTCGATTGCCGGCAGGATATCGTAAGCCGAATCACGCTCATCCACGTTGGCGGCGGTGAGGGTAATGCCGACGACTACCCCGCGCAGATCAATTAGCAGGTTGGCTTTCAACCCGTAATAATGCTCATCTTTAGCGGCACAGTAACCGTAGTCGGCTTCGGCCTTCAGGACCTGGCTGCGAGGAGCTCGCGCCAGCTTACACACGGCGATGTGAAACCCGTCGATAACGTGGCAGTCTACGCTACGGGCACCCAGGTCCGCTGCCAAGCGCTCTTGTAATCGCTGCTTCACCCGCCAGAGATTGGCGGCTTGCCGCACCAAGGTACTGCGCTCCCCTAGAGCCGGAAACCACGCGGCCCAGTGCCGCCGGAAGTATTCCCAAATCGCCTCATCCCCCTCATGGCCGAGAAATTCACCCACGATTTCCATCGTGATCACTTCACTGTCACTCAGGCGGGGAGCAAAGCCCCGAGTGCGCAACTTCACTCCCTCCGTTACCTCCGCAAATGCTTTTTCCACCCAACAAAACACCG
>JBAPTW010000282.1:0-2533 GCA_049282355.1 Gammaproteobacteria bacterium
GCTCAAGGCGCGGACGCCGGATCACGTGGTTAACGCCGGAGAATTCCAGCGTCCCGGCAAAACGTACAAAACCATCCATGGGAATGCAGAATACAGCGCGCTCACCGAGCACGCATGGCTAGGTGAGGAAAGGCATTTCACCGGCCCGCGGAACCCGATCTCGGTGATACCCTTTTGCCGGCTGAAGTGGCATCCGGTATCCGAGCTTACTGACAAGCGCCGCATCATACACCCCCGTGGCCAACACCACGGTGTCGGCGCGTATGACATCGCCGTTCGCCAGGCGCACGCCGCAAACCCGCGCCCCGTCCGCCAAGACCTCCGCTACCTTGGATCCGCTGCGAAACGATACCCCGTACTGCCGGGCGCGCGCCACCAGCTCACAAACAAACCGATGCGGATTTACCGTAGCCGCTTCCGGATAGAAGATACCGCCGCTGACGCGCTCGCTAAGCGCCGGCTCGCGCAATCTGAGTGCCGCCCCATCGAGCACCTCCGGCTGATAGCCGTGGCTTCGGAGCAGTGCAAGCTCCTGCCCCATCGCGTCCAACGAGTGCCGGCTAAGGTATACCTCATAGTAACCCTTGCGTTGATAATGACAATCGAGCTGCTCCGTCGCCACCAGGTTTTCGAACAAAGCCGACGTCGCGTGACCCAAAGGGCCTAACACCCCCATGCTGCGCTCCAGATGACGGCTGTGGCAGTGCCTGCTGAAAGCCCACAGCCAGCGCATCAGAGCGGGATCGAAGCGGGGCGCGATGTAGAGCGGACTCAATGGGTCAAACAGGGACCGGAGCGCTTGCTTCACCCGCCCGGGCTTGTTAATCGGTGCGTGGCCCGGAGCAATGGTGCCGGCATTGCCGTAGGAAGCCCCCATGCCAATCTCGTCCCGTTCCAGCACCGTAACCCGTGCACCGCCTTTGGCAAGAAAATAGGCGCAACAGACACCGATGACCCCGCCGCCGACGATCACGACTTGAGGTTTACTTTCTGCCGGCATTCGTGGCATTCCTAGAAGCGCCTTTCAACATCGGTTCCGACCGGATGCGCCACACCAGCGCATCCGGAGCCGGTCGCGGCCGCCCCTTCGCCGAACCGCTCCCAAGCTCGGGCAAACCGGAAAACCGCCCCCGCGCTGAGAATTGCCTACACCGCGCCACCGATGACGGCAACCCGCAAGCAGCACCCACTGAAGTATCTCGGATCCTATCATCTCCGCACCCCCCTGGCGTAAATGCAACCACACCCTATGGGGAAGGTCCATCAGTCGGGTGATTTTCCTCAGAAGCGAAGAATTCACAGTAACTCCGTCGCCACCACCCGCCGATCATCGACGCTTTCACTTCGCATCAATGCGTTCGCGCCGAGGCCGACCTTGGCGTGATGAAACCGGTCACAGGCATCATGCAAAGTGACGGCGATGGGTTGCATCGAGCTTGCATCCCGAGAACAACGGGTCATGCAACGCGTGTCGCCATTCCTTACCAGCTTGGTGCGATCCAACTCGTAAAGCAAGCGCCTCGCAATTCCCTAAGAAGCTGCCGTAAAAGCGTCGCGAGTGCCGGCAGAAGCGGGTCGGCGTTGCACCAATCTTTGCTTGGGAACGACGCTCTCGACAAGTAAACTAGCATTCGCGCAAAAGCATCAACACCGCTTTCTTGAAACTGTTTTCAGCCTGTTGCGAGGGTCGACAGAGCATGGCGCGCGGCGACTCGGACCTGCAACAGGCCCGGGAGTCCATCAGGTCCTGCGACGCCGCGCAATGTCGCTACGGCACGCGCAGGCATGCTTAAGATGGCTTCCAAGGAGCTTCCTTGACCGGCGAAGTTAGGGGTCATGGGTGCAATATCACTGCATCGGCGTTTAATTGGAGAAGCGAGTGGGAACGAATAAAAAGAGATCGGATTTTCTTGTCCTAGGTGGGGGCATTGCCGGGCTTGCCATTGCCGAGCTGCTTCAGCGTTCAGGGGCTTCCGTAGTGCTCTTGGAAAAGAACGAGACCCTGTGCTCGGAGGCATCGGCCGAACAGCAGGGCTGGTTTCACACTGGAGCACTCTACACGGCTCTGCCGCGCAATTCTTTCTGTCGAACCCTGGTTGCTAACCTTGATGATCTCATCGATTACTATAATGTCTTCCCCGGCATGAACCTTCGGGCGGACAAGCACATTTACACCGCTGATCGAGAAGGCTGGTTTTCCAATCGAACCAATTTCTATCTGTATGCCCATCGCAAAGGAGTCGGTTGGCAGTGGAAGCTACCCTGGTCCCTTGCCCTGCATCGCGCGAAACGGCGCATGTCGTGGTTTGAGCTGCTCGATGCTTCAAGAAGCCTTAGCCACCAACTGGGTGCTGATTCCAAAGTGATTACCTCCGTGGTTCAGGCGCCACCAGCCGGTATTAATCTCCCTGATGTCGCCTTTACCCTAAAGTCGCACCTGATTAGTAAGATTCTTCAGCTAGGCGGAGGCAACGCTCAGGGCGTGGTCCGACGGCGATCGCAGCGGTGAGCAGTCGGCTGTGAATCGTGTCGA
>JBAPTW010000283.1:0-3031 GCA_049282355.1 Gammaproteobacteria bacterium
ATACAGGCCGGGCCGGTCGTGCTCCGGCGGGCAGACTTGATTCATGATGAACTGGGTAAGAGAAAATCGCGGCGCTTTGCGGGCGCGCCGCTTGCCCGACCGGCTTCCGGATCCCCCAAAAACGAAGGGTTGGGAAGTCGGCGTCGGTCCGACAGTTGTCGTGGTTGACGAAGGAAATGCCTATGCGTTTATTTTCAGCCAACAAGGATTGATGGCGGGAGTCAGCATCGAGGGAACGAAGATCTCCCGAATCGACCGGTAAAGCAGGCAGCGGCATGGACTCCGACGTCGGCTTTCAGGTGAGGCGACTTGAGGCTTAGCGCGAACCTCTGCGGCCTTTCGACATTGGGTGCAGCTCTTTTGAAACGACGCCCCTCGTCCAAAAGTCTGACAGTTAGGAGCGGTTGTTGGACACCTTGTGCTCTTGCCGCGCGTCCCATTTCATACGGCCTCGCTCGCTGCGACAGGTATCGGCGGCCCTGGGTAATTGCGTTTGTCGATAGGCCGCGTGAGTTTTTTGCCCTACGGCCACCTCACTTCTGGTTGCTTGGTCGACGCGATCGCCGTGGTATGCCCGCTGCGCTGGGGCGGCGATCTGGGTCAGGTCCGGCGGCCGGCGTCGCCGCTTTGCCGGGCCAGGAACGCTTGGGCTTCCTCACGGCGCTCGAAGACGTGGGGTGCGATGCCGCGCGCGGATAAGGTCTCGCCCAGCTTGGCACGCAGAAACGCGTTGGTGGCGTAGCGGGTGATATGACTGAAATAATTGGCCAGGAAGTGGCGGTCCATTTCGGCATAGGCGTCGTACATGTCCTGGTTGATCCGAAACCGGTCGTAATTGATGATCACGCCGACCCGCTTGCCGGCCGCCCGGCAACGCTGCTCGCAAATATCCCAGATTGCCTTCACGTCCTCGACCACTCGGACGTGCATGCCCTCGAAATTGAGGAACAGGATGTTGCGTTCCGGATCGTAAATTACCCGTTCCGGCAATGACAGGTTGAGCAGTTCAGCCTCCAAATCCATCGGGTTGGCATCGAAGATGCGCGCATCCATCTCGCCGTATTCACCGAGGATCGGCTCGAAGTCCATGTACGGTAGGATGTCTCTGTCGACGTCGATGCCGGGCGCCACCTCGATCAGCGCCACCCCACCCCTGACCCGACGCAACACGCAGCGTTCGGTGACGTAATAGACCGGCTTGCCGCGATCATAGGCGTACTGGCCATTAAAGGTGATTTGCTCGACCTGCTTGAGGAACTTCCGCTGCCGGCCTTCCTGGACGATCTGCAGCTTGCCGTCATTGACCTCGACCTTGAGACCACTGCCAGTGAAGGTGCCGACGAACACTACGAGGCGGGCGTTCTGGCTGATGTTAATGAAGCCGCCGGCCCCGGTCAGCCGGCCGCCGAAGCGGCTGACGTTGACGTTGCCGGCGGCATCGCACTCGGCCATGCCAAGACACGCCATGTCGAGGCCGCCACCGTCGTAGAAATCGAACTGCTGATTTTCATCGATCACCGCATCCATGTTGACCCCGGTCCCGAAGTTACCGCCGGTCGAGGGAATCCCGCCGATCAGGCCGGATTCCACGGTCATGGTCAGCAGGTGTGAGATCCGCTCCTCATTGGCAACTGCCGCCACCCCTTCGGGCATCCCGACCCCCAGATTGATGATGCCGTTAGGCGGCAATTCGAAGGCAGCACGACGGGCGATGATCTTGCGCTCGGTCAGCGGAGTCGACACCAGACTGGGGTGAGGAACCCGGAATTCGCCGGAATAGGCGGCGTTGTACTGGGTCGCCAAGGTTTGCATGTGCTGGGCCGGTTCGGCCACCACCACGCAATCGACCAAAACCCCCGGAATCTTGACCTGGCGCGGCGGCAGCCCGCTGCGCGCCGCGATCCGTTCGACCTGCGCGATCACAATGCCGTTACTGTTCTTGGCCGCCATCGCCATGGCGAGGTTGTTCAGGGTCAGTGCTTCGCGCTCCATCGTGATGTTGCCGAAAGTATCGGCGGTGGTGCCGCGCACGAAGGCGACGTTGACCTCGCCAACCTTGTAGAACAGCCACTCCTCGTCATCGACTTCGACCAGACTGACGATGTCCTTGGTGGTGGCGGCATTGATTCGGCCGCCGCCGTAGCGGGGATCGACGAAGGTACGGAGTCCGACCTTGGAGAAGGAACCAGGTTTGCCGGCGGCCAGATCCCGGAACAACTGACAAATTATGCCCTGGGGCAGGTTATAGGCCTGGATGCGGTTGTCGAGTGCCAGTTCTGCCACCTTCGGCATCCGACCCCAGTGGCCCGCCACCACTCGGTGCAACAAGCCTTCGTGGCCCAGGTGATTGAGCCCCAGGGTTTTGCCGTCGCCCTGGCCGGCGGCGGCGAACAAGGTTAGGTTCTTGGGGCTGCCGGTGGCGAGGAACCGGCGCTCCAGCGCCGACAGCAGAGCCTCGGCGAAGCCGGTCTGGACGAACCCAGTACTGGCCAGGGTATCGCCGTCCCGGATCAGGGCGATCGCTTCGTCGGCGGTAATGATCTTGCTGCGCATAGTGGTTTGCTCCGTTTACATGAGGCTTTTCCTATAAACGTAGACATTTCCTGTGGTCAGCAAAAACAAGTTTTTGAAATGTCTGCAAATATGGGAAATGGGGGAGAAGGAGAAGAACGTTGTTGTTTTGATCCCATCGCAGAAGCCCCGTAAGGGAGATTCTGGTTGCCGGGGTAAAGTGGCGTCTTCCCGTAGGGAGGTACTTTGCGGGTGGGGTGAGTAGCTTGCCGGATTTCCTGCTTCCTCTTCTTTTAGGCGGAAGCTGGGGTTCCGGATGAGGTGCCCGGATTGCCCCCCAACTTATCCACAGCCCCCAGTGGTTTTTAATATTATAGTTTCAATGTTTAAGAAAGAGAGGCCTGGAAATCCGTTTTAAATCAATGGCTTATTGATGTTTGGCGTCCGCAATATACCAACTATCTGTCCGCAATATACCAACTCCGGGTGTCCGCAATATACCAACCGTATCCACAGAAAA
>JBAPTW010000284.1:0-3227 GCA_049282355.1 Gammaproteobacteria bacterium
AATACCTTGTCAATATCTGATTTGACTAGTGCAACCTGACTGTGATGTTATCAACCGTGTTTTTATCCGATATGACGAACTCAAACTGTAAATTACCCAATCTATTTATTGTGGGAGCGGCAAAAGCTGGAACAACATCATTATATAGTTATTTATTGCAACATCCGAGCATATACATGTCTCCCGTCAAAGAGCCCCATTATTTCAGTACAGATATCCGTGCGGATAACTTCACACAAAAACAATATCAGAAAAACCACCTGAACATTGCTCGCTATCTGCAGGAAAAGCCCCTCAAGCCTCGTCATATTGCTTTCGTGAATAAGTACGACGACTACCTCGCTCTTTTCGGCCAAGCACGATGCGAAACGGTTCTAGGGGAGGCAAGTACAGGATACTTATATTCAGAAACCGCAGCCACAAATATTCACATGTTTGACCCAAACGCAAAAATTATAATCATTTTGCGGAATCCAGTAGACAGGGCATACTCCCATTGGAAAATGAATTATAGTGCGGGGAGAGAAAGAAGAACCGCTTCCTTGTGTGAGAGCATTCGGGCAGACTACGAATGTACAAACAAAGGCTGGGGGAAATCAAATCTCTATGTTGAACTAGGGTTATATTGTCGCCAGGTTGAGAGGTTTTGTGAACTTTTCCTTGGAAGCAATCTCAAAATTTGCTTTTACCATGATTTGGAGAGACAGCCCGGTCAGTTCATGCAAGAACTTTTTCAGTTTTTGAATTTACCCTCGATAGACCTAGATGTAACTAAAAAGCATAATAGCTCGTTGATGCCAAAGTACAGTTTTATTTCATGGCTAAACCGCAAATATGGTATGGGCCGCTTTGTGCCGGTGCAACTTAGAGCTAAACTAAAGAAAATAACTAGCAGCACGCAATTTCCGGTTTTTTGTAATAAGGAACGAAAGGAAATCTACCAAATATACTTCGAGCGTGACGTCGAAAGTCTCGAGAGGTTACTAAATCGCGACTTGCCTGAATTCAAATATGGCTAGCCTCCGCCGCAGTGATATAGCTTTCCTAGTTTGGTCATGGAAATCCCTGTATCATGGCAACAAACGCTTTTCGAGGGTTTGGCAATGTTAACGCTAGACGACATTATTGATGTGCCGGAAGGTCGTGAAATCAAAAGAGCGATCGCGGTTAAGATGAACGCCCTGGGCTTTAAGACAACCGATATTTGTGATGCATTAGGGGTATCCGATTCGTTTGTGAGTAAATGGAAAACCATTTATGAAAGCGAAGGGGCGAATGCTTTGCGGTTAAATTATAAAGGTGGCACGGGATTTTTGATAGACTTTCAGAGGCAAGAAATTATTTGTTTTATACGAAACAAGCCTCATTACAGTGTGGAAGATCTCAGGGACTTCATTGAGACTCGATATGGCGTGGTTTATCAATCGAAACAATCCTACTATGATCTTCTAAAAGAGGCTGGGCTCAGCTGGCATCGGACTCAGGCGGTGAACCCGAGGCGGGATGAGGATGGCGTTCTGCTGAAACGCGAAGAGATAAAAAAAAACTGGAGGCCCATAGCGCAGCAATAGTGAGCGGGCAACTTATTGTTTTTGCTGAAGATGAGTCTCATTTGTTATGGGGTGATACGACTGGATATGTTTGGGGCCAGCGCAATGAACGAACCGAAGTCCCGATCCAGAACATCAAAGCGAGACAGACGTATTACGGAGCGCTTGATCTTTATAACAAAGAGTTTTTTCTGACACCGAGTGATAAGGGGAATGGCGAGAACACGGTTGCGTTTATTGAACGCTTGCAGGCGCTTCATCCTGACCAACAACTTATGGTTATTTGGGATGGTGCCAGTTACCATTCTTGTGAAGAAGTGAGAGCGTATTTAGAAGAAGTCAATAAAGGATTAGAAGAGAACGATTGGCGAGTGACCTGCCTTGTGTTTGCCCCGAATGCCCCCGATCAAAATCCCGTCGAAGATGTTTGGTTGAAGGGAAAGAATTTCTTACGCAGGCATTTTTATGCAAACAAAACGTTTAATCAGGTGAGAGACTGTTTTGTTAAGTGTCTCAATAATCAGATTTTTAACTTTAACAAGATAGAATGGTACTTGGCCTTGACAGAGCCACAAGCTGTCTAGGAGAGCGATAGTAGAGCCACGCTAAGACAGCTTCGATAGGTGACCAGGAGGTGAAGGATGAGAAACTTGAACGAGGGTAGTCAGGCCGTTTAGCGGCGGACGGCCAAGCGCGGACAGCCTTGCCCTCCGTGCCAGTATGGAGTGAGACAGTCAGGATGCTGAAATGTGTATAACATTCTGGCGAGGGCGGTTGGAGTCAGTGAGATGCCAATGCCCTCTGATGTATCAGCTTCAGGTGAAGAGGATCATGCCTGATCCACGGCTTGAGAAGCGCCAACGGCGTCGCTTCAGTGCGGAGCAGAAACGGCGCATCCTGGAGGAAGTGGAGGCGTGTTCGGAACGCGGCCAAGTGGCGGCCATCGTGCGGCGGGAGGGTTTGTATGCGTCCCAGCTCAGTGCCTGCCGCCGCACATCCAATGTACACTTGAGCGAGCGCCGGCGCCTCGGTGGTGTTCAATGCGCCTCAAAGCAAGGGCAAAAAGACTTTCGTGAAGAAGTTCCAACGAAGAGTGTGGGGGGTTGTCGAGTGGGTTTTGTTGACCACCTGTGCGGTGAGCACTTTCGAGCAGGCCGGCGAGATTCTGACGTCGTAACTCGCACGGCGGCCCATAGAGCTCTTTTTCAAGATGTTGAACAGCGGTTACAAGGTGAAGGAGCTGCAGCCCGAGCACTTTGATTGCTTGGAGCCGGCTTTGGTAATGTACATGATTATCGTCTGGCGTGTGTTATTGCTCGCTATGCTGGGACGCGAATGCCCCGATTTGCCCTGCAATATCGTATTCGAAACCGAGGAGTAACAACCGGCTTATACCGCCAAGTAAGCGCCGCCGCCAAAACCGCCCCCTTCGTTAGGAGAAATGGGATGTCTCGTGGCCGGCTTTGGCGGCTATCTTAACCGCGAACGCGATGGTTTCCCGGGCTCTAAAACGCTTTGGATTGGCTTGCCGACACGTTCAAGATTTAAACGCTTGGTGTGAGTTGACCGGATGATGGTTGCACGGAAGGCGTCGAAGACCAAAATAGAAGCCCCTGTCTGGACAAACGAGGAGCTTCGCCATGGTCGATCTCGACGCCTTCCTAACGATCCTATACG
>JBAPTW010000285.1:0-5713 GCA_049282355.1 Gammaproteobacteria bacterium
GCATGTGCATTGGCATTACCGGCTCGAAGTGCGTAAGGCCCCGGATCTGGGGGATACTCATTCTTACGCCCGCTTGTGAGTAATTACGGGGAAAATCGTAGAGTAAAGAGTGTATAGTAAAAACGAGGCATGGTTCAAATCAAGGTAACACTTTTGGTTTCCATGTCGCGCGTAACCCATTGAACAACCAAGCGGAATGCCTAAGAAAGGCCTTGAGAAGTGTTACCCTGCCCTCCGGCAAACTGAACCATGCCGTAAACGATGATCGTATTGCCAGCGCCTCGCCTCCTCGGCGGCGTCGAATTTGCCGCTCGTGTGATCCACGTCCACCCGGAGCTCGTCCGCTATAGCGACCCTGGTTGGGTTGAGAGGTATACATCCTTGCTCAAGCAGGCTGGCGCGACGCCAGGGTGGGGTGGTTCGAGATGGCGATTCCATAAGCCAGACAGGAGCGCTATAGTCTCTTGCGCTCGATCGGCTCATCGTATCGGCCAGCTTCCTACTTCCTACGGCATCGCGGAAATCGGCATGGTTCAAAAATGGCTTGTTTAGGGTAACACGAGCACGGAGAAGCCTATCCTTTCAAGAGAAGGCGAGCAACGGGATTGGACGGAGCGGGAGGTTTTAGGCGCTCTGGGGTGCGCGCCTAAAGCGTGTGAAGCCCCGAGGAGCTCGAGCCAGTGCGGATGGCTGTGGCCCGTCAGTAACTCAGCCGGTGTTTTCCCCACACGCTTTGACCGTTGACTGCGCGAGAAGGGATGGTGGTTGAAGAAAAAGTGCAGTCAATCCAGGTAATGGGGCCCGAGTTGCCGACGGAGGAAGAAATAGCTGCGCAGCAGGCCATTGAAGTTTTCGACCAAGGAACTGGCCCGATGGAGGTGGGTGAAGAACTCGCAGACCGCCGTGTGGGCGGCATAGAATTGACCCTTGAGTTGCCGATGAAGTCAGGTCGCCTGCGCCCAATACGTTTGAGTCGTGGGCGAAAGATGCTGAAGCGCGAACAGTTCTCGCACCGAGGGCAGCGGGAGGCGGTGCTGCTCAGCGATGGCTTTGAGGCCCTGATCGAGGCGTGTGGCGAAGCCAAGTGATGCGTCGCGTTCCCGCTCCAAGCGACGGTGCAGTGGGGCGAATGCGGCGGACATTGAGGCTTTCAAGGCGCGCGAGCGCATCGGTAATGAACCGGTAGAGCTCGGTTCGGCTGGGGTTATCCAGCCCATTGGGTGCCAAGACGCCCTGGTGAAACCACTGCAGCAGTGTCTGCACGTCGCAGGCCAAGCCGGATAGACACGGATTCTTGTGCCCGTGCTTGCTGCCAGTGCGGTCGAGAGCCGTTGGCCCTGTTTGCGCTCCGTGGCCTTTTGCATTGCGCTTTCGATGGCGGTTCGTTTGGCGATGTCAGCATAGGCACGCTTTTCGAGTTGGTGAGCCATCTTGGTGAAGTTCCGCAGGGCGTGAAAGACATCCGCCTCACACGGGACATCGGGCCAGGCGAGTGCTTGACCGGCCCAGTCCCCTGTGCGCCATCGGCCAACGTAGAGTCCGGGCGCAAGCCTTGCGTCGTTAAGTCCAACAGATGAATGCCTCAGGTGGTCTAGGCATCCCGATGGGGTTCCGCCGCGAGCAGGTAGCAGTAGAGCGAATCGAGATCGATTCCCGTGAGGACCGGTTGACTCGCCTGAAACAGTTCGTCGTGGGTACTGGCTTGCGCACGGGACAAGTCTTGGGCGGCGTTAATCTGTTGGGCTCGGGGGACGGCGGCTTGGACAATGTTGTGCCCGCTCCGATGCAAAGTGGGGTATCGAGCAAATCACGCAGGAACTCGATAAACGCCCCGATAGGAACTATGACACAACAGGACCAAGCCAAGCACCGCTTGCCTTAACCAGGGCTTGGTCACCGGTAAATAGAACAACACTGCCTCCTCAGCTACCTCGATGTCAAAGGCTTACTCGAGGGCCGCGGAGGCCTTGTGCATCTGCTGGCAGACGAACTTGCGGCTCACGCCGTGGCGCGCCGAGAGCGTGCTGACGGGTTGCGTAGCCGCCAAACCCTGCAGGGCCAATGCACGGCGCTGTCGTCCCTGTAAACCATGCGCCGCACAGCGCAGGCGCGGGGTTAACGGGGGGTGTCAGCGGCGGTGGTATCAATCTGAGTTGTAGACATGCCTGTGGTCCTGTAGAATAAAGTATGGATACCTTCACTCTACACTGAATACAGGCATTGTCTACCGCTCAGCAAAAGCTGCCACAACCTCCGTCAAACCCTCAAAACTGTTACCTAAAACTGAACCAGGCCCGGAAATCACACTTGAAGGATAGGGAACGATGGGCACGTTACAACGCCTAAAGGTTGATTCCTATGCGAAGGCAGTGGTTCGTCCCGACCACGAACAATGTGGTGCTCACTCGGTTATGGCGGGCACCCTTGAGGCTGCGAGCCTGACATACGCTGGCGAACATGGTGAGTAACCTCCTAGACGAAATCGAGACCTGCTTGTACCGTGCGCGATGAAAGTCTTGGTAGTTCACGTCGCTTACAGAATGGGAGGAGGGGAAGAGGTGGTCTTCGAGAATGAGTGTAGGCTGTTACGCTCTGCAGGGCACGAGGTTACGCCACTTCGGCTTAGCAACGACCAGATCGACGACAGCACGCCCTTGGCCCAGCTTCGCGCGGGTCTGGGTACTGTGTGGTCCCCGTGGGGCTATCGAGTTGTCAAGGGGGTTATTGCGCAAGTCCACCCCCATGTGGCTCATTTCCATAATACCTTCGCGCTCCTGTCGCCCAGCGTGTACGCTGCTTGCCGCCGAAGCGGAGTCCCCGTTGTGCAAACATTGCATAATTACCGCCTGATTTGTCCCTCTGGCCTGTTGTTTCGGAGAGGCGAACCATGCGAAGTGTGCGTGGGGCGGGTTCCGTGGCGCGCCATTCAGCATCGCTGCTACCGTGATTCTCGTCTGGCATCAAGTGCTGTCACTGCGATGCTGGCGGTCAATCGCGGGATAGGGACTTTCCGATGGGGAGTTGACCGTTACATCGCATTGACTCGGTTTGCGGCTCAGCGACTTATTGCTGGTGGATTACCTCGTGAACGCATCTCCGTCAAGCCTAACTTCCTGCCTGATCCACCATCACCGCGCGAAGGAATGGAAAATTTCGTGCTTTATGTGGGGCGCTTAAGTCGCGAAAAAGGTGTCGGCACGTTGCTGAAGGCCCTGCGGCTGTTCGATACATGCTCACTCAAGATTCTCGGGACCGGACCCCTTGAAGGCGCACTTCGACAACAGGCAGTTGGTCTGGATGGTAGGGTTTTGTTCTTGGGGCAGCGACCACGTGAGGAAGTTACAGACTTCATGCAGCGTACTGCACTCGTCGTCATACCTTCCGAATGGTACGAAGGTTTTCCTATGGTTGTCTTGGAAGCTTATGCGTGCGCAAAGCCAGTTGTGGCCTCGAGTATCGGTAGCTTAGATGGATTGGTTCTAGATAGGATAACAGGGCGCAAGTTCAAATCCGGGGACGCCGTAGATCTTGCGCGGGTGCTGCGAGAGGCTCTCTCTGACCATAGGGCGCTGATTGAAATGGGTCAGCATGCCAGGCAGCACTTTGAACAGCATTTCAGTGCGCCGGCTAACCTCGAGGCGCTACTTACGATTTACCGCGAGGCTTTAGGACGCCGTGCAATACTGTCAATGGACAATAGGTGAGAGATGAAATACAGCGATGAAAATCAGCGGCCAAGTGAGTGAGAGCATGACGCCTCAACGCTCACCATTCGCGCCCGCCGCTGTGGCGACTGCTGAGAATCTCAGCGCCGCATGTGAGGCAGCGTGACCCCTACTTAGCCCTTGCCGGACTCTATGCCCCCCCGACACCTGTTGCATCGGCATGAGTTAGAAAAGATGTCCTAGGGAGAAGTTGCGTTCCCATGCGCTTATGCGCTTGGTGCCTGTGATATCGGTTTCCGTCACCCGAAATGAAGCTCTTTGGCTGGCGCTACAGCTCTAGCAGAACGCACAATTCTAACCCCAGCAATCTGCAGGATAAGTAAAGTCAGGAAGCTGGGATTTAAGAGAAGGTAACGTCGCCAAAGCCGTTTGGGCTCCTGAATGAAGCGGTAAAGCCACTCGAATCCTCGGTCTTGCATCCACTGAGGAGCCTGAGGTAAAAGCTTTGCGTGAAAATCGAAGGCGGCGCCGACCGCCAGCATCGGCATGTCAAGCTCATTTAGGTGTTCGAATACCCAAACCTCTTGTCTTGGGCAGCCAAGTCCAATGAAGATCAAGGACGCACCGCTTTGTTTTATCGTCTCCACAATCTCGCATTTTTCATGGTGTCGCAGCTGGCGGAACTGCGATGGAAGAAAACCTGAAATTGGCAGATCCGGAAATCGCTCGCTCAAGTTTGCGATTAATCGATCTAAGACTTGAGAGGTGCTACCGTAGAAAAAGACCGGCAGCTTTTTGGCTGCGGCTTGTTCGCAAACGTATAAGGTAAGATTAGGACCATAGACCCGGTCCGTGAGACCAGCATGGTAAAGCCAGTTCAGGGCCCAGCGGACGGGCTGGCCGTCGGGAACAACGAGGTGCAGTTGGTTGAGCCGGTAGCGATGCACGCGATCCAGCACCCCGGTCATTACACCATGCACCGCTAAGGCCGATACACCCAAAGGTTTATGGGCTTCGGCCGCATCGATGATGCGTCCCACGGCTGCCTCATAATCGATGGCGTTCACCATTACGCCCAAGATTTCCCTCTTACCTCTATCAATCATGCTTTGTCTTAGCCGCCCAGCGGTAGCGATTATCTTCGTAGATTTCAGTTAGAATCGACTTAATATCGTGCTGTATTGTCCAGTTGGGATAATGGTCTTTGAATTTGCCAAGATTACTGATCCACCAGATATGGTCACCAATGCGGTTCTGTTCCGAGTAGGTCCAGGCTAGCGGCCGTCCAGTGATCTCTTGGGAGAGCTTAATCGCCTCGCGCATTGAACAGTTGCTTTCCCGTCCACCCCCAATGTTATACACCTCACCGGTGCGCGGTGCTTTTCGGAATTCGTCAAAAGCAAGGATAAGGTCGCGGCTGTGAATATTGTCGCGTACTTGTTTCCCTTTGTACCCGAAAACCGTGTAAGGACTACCTGTCATGGCGCATTTCATAAGGTACGCGAGAAACCCATGCAACTGCGCCGCCGAGTGGTTGGGTCCTGTAAGACATCCGCCACGAAAGCATGCCGTCTTTAAACCGAAATAGCGTCCGTACTCTTGGATAAGGACATCCGCGGCCACCTTCGAAGCCCCGAACAGGCTGTGCAGGCAGCTATCAATGCTCATGTCCTCTCGCACCCCTTGCCAATAGGGGTGACCCCGATCAATTTCCCAACGAGTCTCTTCTTCAACGAGGGGTAACGAGTTAGGACGGTCACCATAAACCTTATTGGTGGATGTAAAAATGAACACTGCATCCGGCGCATAGCGGCGGGTGGCTTCTAGGACGTTCAATGTTCCAGTGGCGTTTATTCCAAAGTCTGCTTTGGGGTCGCGGGCAGCCCAGTCATGAGACGGTTGTGCGGCTGTATGGAGGACGAGAGAAATTCCGCCCTTATACTGCGAAAACAACCGGTCTACGTCGTCACCAGACCGGATATCAAAATCGAAATGTCGATAGGCTTTGCCTAAGAGTTTCGTGAGTTCTGCATTTTGCCATGCAACCG
>JBAPTW010000286.1:0-15737 GCA_049282355.1 Gammaproteobacteria bacterium
AGCGATCAAGTCCTTCGGGCAGTCAACCTCATTCCAGCAAAGTTCCATGGCAAGGATTGGAACTACGCCATCAAACCTCAACAGCAGAGATAGGCAAAACGGCCAGTTATTTATTTACTATTCCTTAGGTGTTGGTGAGCAAGGTATCCAGAGCGAATTGTGGCTGTTTTGAGAGCTGCTCCCACCCTGGAACTGATACTTTTCGTCCCCCTGGTCGGACCGATGGCGGCCAACGACGAGGTGTATGCCCACCAGTATTCAGCGATGCAGCTGTGGAAGAAGCAGACCCGCCCCGCCGTAGCAGTTGGTTCGGGTGGACACTCGTGAGAGAGGGGGGCTATGCTTTCGACACCCTGTCGCCCTTCGCTAGTCAATGCCGGCTGACTCTACCTGAGGAATGGCTCATGTTCCCTCGACACCGACTGCTTACGGCTCTGCTGCTCATCACGACCACGATGGACACTTCGGCGGTCGAACAGACGCAAGATAGTGACAACCCTTGGCAATGGACACTGCAGGCTGGTGCCGTATACCAGTTTGGCGCTTCTCTTGACGCTGGAGGCGACATGAGCGTCACACGCGTGTTTGTGAGCGGTGGCACGGCGCGGGTATTCGCCGGACGCTGGCGTGTGGGCGCTGCGCTAGGCTATGGCGAGGAGGATTATGGCTTCTCCGGATCATCGGGCTTTGGTGGTCTCGACCCCTGGAATAGAATTCGTGAGTTTAGCGTTAGCGCACCGATGCAGTACTTTGCCAATGAGCGTTGGACCGTTTTTGCCATTCCGTCGCTACGTTTCGATGCCGAGTCCGGTGCCTCGCTCAGCGACGGCATGAATAGTGGCCTACTTGCTGGTGCAGCGTATAGATTTAGCGAGGCTCTCAGCATTGGCCCTGGCGTCGGCGCCTTCACCGAGATCGAGGATGACGCCGACTTGTTCCCGATTTTGCTTATCGATTGGCAGATCACCGATACATTATCCCTTGAGACCGGCGGTGGCTCTGCAGCTAGCCGTGGGCCAGGCCTGCAGTTGCGGTGGCAGTATTCGCCGCGCTGGCAGCTCGCCCTCGGCAGCCGTTACGAAAAGCTCCGCTTTCGCCTCGACGACAGCGGCCCGGCGCCTGGTGGGGTCGGCCAGGAAAAGGCCTTCCCGCTATACGCGCTGGCCGAATTCGCAATATTGCGCGATGTCAAGCTTAGCATCGTCGGCGGCGCGGAGGTCGGCGCCAGTCTGCGCCTGGAGGATGCTTCGGGGAACCTGATCAGGGACAGCGATCTATCCGCCGCGCCTTTTTTCGGTGCAACTTTCGAAGCGAAGCTATAGCTCCGCGCCATCTCGGGTTATTGCCTCTGAGCATTCGCAACATCTTAACCCAAGTTTAACAGCAGTCTTAAAGATATTTTTCAATAGGTTACGCTTTAGTTCCTTGGCCCGTCGGCTCGCCTTTGAGGGCGCCCGCTTGCTGCAAAGAGCTACCAGTGCGGCTGACCGGTCACCTGCAAGACGGCTCGCCACAGGTTGCTGGCAACATCGATACTTTTCTTCTCGCGCACCACGAGCGGGATGGGCAGGTTGAGGAACTCGCCATGCTCGAAACCAATGAGCAGGGCCGTTTTCCCCGCCATCCCCGCGTGCACGGCATGGCGCCCCATCTGGTCGCTCAGGAAGCGATCGATGCCATTGGCCGGAATGCTGCGAATGTAGTAGCTCGGGTCGAGGTACTTGAGCTCGACGCGAAAATCTCGATCTGCAAAATAGGCTCGGATGCGATCTCGCAGATACACGCCAATGTCCTGATGCAACACGTTTCCCGAGGCATCGCGCCGCACACTGGCGCTTTCTAACAGATGTTGGCCTGCGCCCTCGGCGACCACGATAACGGCATGGGCGCGTTGGCGTATGCGTCGTTCCAGGGTCGCCAGAAAACCAGTCTCCCCTTCCAATGGAAATGGGATTTCAGGTATCAGGGTGAAATTGACCTCCTGACTCACCACCGAGGCACCCGCGGCGATGAAGCCCGCATCCCGTCCCATCAGCTTGACCAGGCCGATGCCGTTAATGGCACCGCGCGCTTCGATGTGGGCGCTGCGAATGACCTCGGCCGCTTTCTCCAGCGCGGTCGCATAACCGAAGCTCTGCCGCACATAGGGAATGTCATTGTCGATGGTCTTGGGGATTCCTACGATGGCGATGGGTAAGCTGCGACGACTGAGCTCTTCATGCAACCGTTGGGCTCCGCGTTGCGTGCCGTCTCCACCGAGACAGAATAGAATATCGATGTTCGAAGCCGCCAAAAAATCGGCCATGACGACCGGATCTTGATGGCCCCGGGAGCTGCCGAGTACCGTGCCACCGAGCTTGTCGATGCCCTCCACCCGATCTCTGTCCAGCACGATGGGCTTGAGTCCCGAGGCCGGATTGAGGCCGAGATAGCCGTTACGGATGCCCAACACCCGTTTGACGCCATAGTTGTCGCTCAGCTCATGAAAAACCGAACGGATGACGTTATTGAGCCCCGGTGACAGTCCACCGCAGGTCACGATCGCGGCGCTGGCCGCGGCCGGATCGAAGAATATGCGCTCCCTTGGACCGGCTTTCTCGAAAGAAAGCTGGTCGGTCTCGGCTGGTTCGGTACGGAATTCCAGGTCAAAACGGATGCGCTCGGATCCCCGCACGAAGTGGCTTCGCCGTCCCGATGAGGGAGGGTCGAACGCGAGCGGCGAGGGCACCTGACATTCCCCGAGAGATGTGACAGCTAAATCCTGCTGTTGAATCATTGCTGTTCCTCAATATGAGCATGCTGTCGCGCGTTCAGCCCATCCGATGTTTGAAAACGTGAGCGTGTCAAACAGACGTAACGCTTCGGGGTCCGCCATGATCTTGTGGGCAATGATATAAGCCGTTGCGGTCCAAGTCTGGAATAGATTGGCTCGCTGGCATCAGCCCCATGGAACGATGATGTCCTTCGGGTACCGGCTGCAAGCCGCGCAGTTTAATGACGGTGGTGAGAAAGTTGCGAACGAAGTCGGTGCGGCCATCGAGCAAAAACACCAATGCCGAGGGCACGAAGTCACGGACGAAGCATTCGTGGTAGTGTGCGCCGCCGCGGGATTCGGATCGATTGCCGCCGCGGTGCCCACAGGCGCGCCACGATATTCGATGATGGAGCGGCCGAGAATCTCGTAGGCAGAGTCGATCAGCATGAGGTGCAGCCTCTTGCGGTACACGTCGCGATAGCATCCTGTTTTTCGAACCGCGAGTCAAACGGCCGTGACCCCCCTCGGCAAGGCCATGGAAGCCCCTCGAGAGACGAGCGCCGAGCCAGGCAGCAGCATACCACCAAGCAATGAGGCAATGGCCAAGGGCATCAACTAACATGACGGGCTAAGGGCAATCTTGGCTGCCAGAGTGAGCGCAATCGGAATGAAGATGGCGCCCGCTCCGGTCGAGCTCATGAAGTCCGAAAGGACCGCGACCACGATCATCAGTACCACGAGCAGACGCGCTTCGCTGGTGGTATGGTTACACTTTACTGGACAGATTTGGACAAGCGAAACTGAGGTGTTTGAAAGGTCGTTTATTATGAACAAACAACCGGTAACCTGATTTAGCAAGATTCTTCAGCCAGGCGGATCCACCGCTCAGGGCGTGGCCCGACGCTGATCGCCGCGACGAGCAGTCGGCTGTGAATTGTATCGAGGTGGAAACGCCGGTTGAAGCGGTAGGCGAAGGTGGCCAAATAGCGCGTGCCCTACTTGGCGAAGTCGAACGCATGGTACGCCCCACCGAAGCCGGTCTTCAGATTGCCCAAAACGGTGTTGACCCAACTGAATTCCGGCACATCTTCCGGCTTGCGGGTGCCGACGATGACGGCTTGGTGCTGACAGCCGGCATCCGTGACGCCGGCAAAACAGGCCAAGCCATCGGAGGTCACATGGCACCCCGGCGTCAGGTCGGCAGCGGCCCAGTGGGCAATGGCCTTGCGGGTAAAACCGGGCACCGGTGCCATTTTGGTGTAGAGCGGATGACCTTCGGGGTTCAGGGAGACCGCCGCGACAAAGGGCACTTTATTCTCCGAGCCCCGTCCGGCTTTGCCGCCCGTGAGTTCGCCGCCCCGATAGACATCGTCCACCTGGACCTGGCCCACGAGCGAATAGGTGCTCTCGCGCTCGGTCATGGCCTGCATCAGCTTGTGCTGGATCAGCCAGGCGGTGGGGTAGCTGACACCCAACTGGCGTGTCAGGGCGAGGGCGGATAGACCGGTCTTCGCTTGGCTGATCAAGTAGATAGCCAGAAACCAGAGGGTCAGCGCCAAGTGGGTGCTCTGGAACAGGGTGCCCGCGATCAGCGAGGTTTGCGCGCGGCACGCCTGGCACTGAAAAGTCTTGTGTGCTCCGACATGAAGAATGTAGGCGTGATCGTGACCGCACTGGGGGAAGCGAAATCCGCCGGGCCAGCGTGCCCGCTCCAGCGCGGCCTCGCATTGCACTTCGGTACCGAACTGCTCATAAAACGCTGGCAGCGATAAGCCCGGTTGAAATTGAATGCGATTCATCGGCATGACAGGATCCTTCAGCAAAGCGTGGTAACCAATACAGTCTGCGCCATTCCCCGGCGAAAAACTGGCTTGGCTGAAGAATCTTGCTAATCAGGACCGGTAAAGAGCTATGCCGCGGAATTCAAGCAGCAGGCGGTGAAGCTGGCGGCAGAGTCGGATTCGCAGGCGCGGGTAGCGCGCGATGTAGGGATCAGCAAGAACACGCTCTACAGCTGGATTCGACAGTATCACACGGGAGCGACGCCGACGGCTCAGGTCAACGAGGAGCACTTGTATGAGGAGCTCAAGCGGTTGCGTCAGGAGAACAAGCGCTTGAAGGAGGAGCGCGACATTCTAAAAAAGGCGGCGGCGTACTTCGCTGTGAGCCATCAGTGAAGTACGCGTGGATAGAGCAACACCAAGACGAATTTCGGGTCAGTGCCCGGTACTCGGGGTTTCGCGCAGCGGTTACTACGAGTGGTTGGAACGTCCACCCAGTGGGCCTGCTCGGGAGGACCCGCAACTACGAGAAGAAATTGAGCGCTACTTTGAACAAGGCCGAGGCACCTACGGGACACGGCGGATCAAGCCGCTGTTGGCCGAGACCGGACACCAGGTGAGCCGTCCGCGTAGTAGGGCGGAATGAAGCTGGCCGTAGTCGACGCGATGGTCGCCGATGATGGTGAGTTACGTCCCCGGTAGCGGGCTATCCAGCATAAGCGCTCGCCGGAAGGCTTAATCCACCACTCGGATCGGGGCAGCCAGTATTCAGCCACGACTACCGGGCTCTGCTCAAGCAGTGCGGGCTGAAGGCCCCTCCCTGTCGCAACCAGGGTAACTGCTACGACAACGCGCCCATGGAGAGCTTCTGGAGCAGCCTCCAGAAAGAACAGGCGGCCCCTTGTTGATCATGGTTTTTGACGTAGCAATTCTCCCCGCCAATGCAACAAAGACGTCAAAATGCTGTCTCAAATGCGGACAGTGCTTGCCATAACGCGTTGTCCGTCAGCCTAGACTTTTTCCATATGTCTATGGTAACCATGACTTCCTCGCCAGCGGCGCCGGGCTCGACCTGCGCTTCCACGGGTCTTTTTAATTGCTTCTCAGCGAACTAGCGCCTGAAAAGAAGGACAGAGATCATGACAGACAAGCACGATACACTTAGCCGTCGTAACTTTATTTCGGGACTTGCGCTGTCTGCGGTAGCTTTGATATTCACTGCGCGTACGGCCGTTGCGGAGGTCCTACGGAAGCTGAACATGAGCGAAGAAGAATGGCGGCAGCGTCTAACGCCCGAGCAGTTCCGCATTCTGCGAAAAGAGGGAACGGAGCGCTCCAATACAAGCCCCTTAGACAAAGAAAAAAGGCCGGGTATATACCATTGCGCCGGCTGCGATCTGCCCCTGTTCACCTCGGAAATGAAATTCGACAGCGGAACCGGCTGGCCAAGTTTCTATGATGTTCTGCCGGGACATGTTGAAACGAAGACCGATTACAAGCTGTTGTGGCCGCGTACCGAATATCACTGCGCCCGCTGCGGTGGTCACCAGGGGCACGTGTTCAAGGACGGTCCCCAGCCGACGGGCTTGCGCTACTGCAACAATGGCGTGGCCTTGCGCTTTCAACCCACTGGAGAAGCAGCATGAGCGCGACAGCGCTGTTGGCCGCTATCGTTACCTGCTGCCTAAGCGCTAGCAGCATCGCGGCCGAAAATAAGAGTCCTGTCGCTACACAAACAACTGTTTTTGCAGGAGGGTGTTTTTGGTGCGTGGAGGCCGCTCTTGAAAAATTGGAAGGTGTCAGTGAAGTGGTTTCTGGGTATACCGGCGGCCATATCGAACGGCCTAGTTACGAACAGGTCTCTGCGGGAAACACGGGACATTACGAAGCCGTCGAGGTCGTGTACGACCCGCAGCGGGTGACTTACGAGCAACTGCTAAAGACTTTCTGGAACAATATCGACCCTTACGATGACACAGGACAATTCTGCGATAAGGGTGATCAATACCGTGCGGCAATTTTTTTCAGCGGTGCAGAGCAACAAAAGGCCGCTGAGGCCTCCAAACACGAACTGGAAATGTCGGGCGCGCTGGTACAGCCGATCGTCACCCAAATTCTTCCGGCACAGCGCTTCTGGCCTGCCGAGGACTATCATCAAGATTATTACAAAAAAAATCCGCTTCGCTATCGCTATTATCGGACTGTCTGCGGCCGGGATCGGCGCCTAAACGAGGTGTGGAGTGAAGTGGATCTGGAAGCAATTCTAACAGATAAGGAAAAGGCCACGAAATAAGCATCGCCATTTCGATCTGCTTTTTGGGCGCTCACATAGAGCGCAGGATTTTTTCATTCGGCCCCGGCTTGCCGAAGGACCTGAATGTATTCCTTCGTCTGGAAGAAAAGCAACTGCCCGCAAGATCGAGCCCTCCTTTAAGGGAGTTCCACAAAAAAATGCTGTTCAACTGTCCGCCCCATAGCCGGGGCCCTCACTGGAGCACCGGGGCGAGTGGCACCTTGATCGGCGGCAGGCGGTACCGGCTGTGACGGCAGGTCGCCACCTTGCTCCGGTGGTCGCGGGCGACGACCGGCTAGAATGTCGTCGATCTGAGCGCTCGTGAGGGTCTCGTATTCAACGAGGGCATCAGCCATGGCGTTTAGCTTATCGAGATGTTGCGTGAGTATGACACGGGCGCGCTGATAATTGCGTTCGATGATCTCTCGAACCTCTTCATCGATCTGGCGCGCCGTCTCCTCAGACACCGATCGATGCTGGGTTACCGCCTGCCCAAGAAATACCTCGCCCTCATCCTCGCCATAGGATAGCGGACCGAGCCGCTCCGAATACCCCCACTTCGTCACCATGTTGCGAGCGATGGCGGTGGCCTGCTCGATATCGTTTTGCGCGCCGGTAGTCACGGCATCGAGTCCGAAGATGATCTCTTCGGCCAAGCGCCCGCCGAACAGACTTGCGATCTGGCTCTCGAGCCGTTGCCTGCTGACACTATACCGGTCCTGCACCGGCAAAAAGAGAGTGACGCCGAGGGCGCGACCGCGCGGAATGATGCTCACTTTGTGCACAGGATCATGCTCCGGCACCAGACGCCCGACAATGGCGTGCCCCGCCTCGTGATAGGCGGTACGTCTTTTGTCCTCGGCACTCATCACCATCGAGCGGCGCTCCGTACCCATGATGATCTTATCCTTGGCGCGTTCGAAGTCCGCCATGCCGACTCGTTGCTGGTGTGAACGGGCGGCGAACAGCGCCGCTTCGTTGACGAGGTTGGCCAACTGCGCGCCAGAAAACCCGGGGGTACCTCGGGCGAGCACCTGCTCATCCACATCGGCGGCTATGGGCACCTTACGCATGTGGATATGAAGAATTTGCGCACGCCCTGTCACATCCGGTAAAGGCACCACCACCTGCCGGTCGAAACGCCCTGGCCGCAGTAGCGCGGGGTCGAGCACATCCGGCCGGTTGGTTGCGGCAATGACGATGACCCCTTCCGTGCCTTCAAAGCCGTCCATCTCCACCAACAGCTGGTTCAGCGTCTGCTCACGCTCATCGTGACCACCACCCAGCCCAGCGCCCCGGCGGCGGCCCACCGCATCGATTTCATCGATAAAAATAATGCAAGGTGAATTTTTCTTCGCCTGAGCAAACAGGTCACGCACCCGTGATGCCCCCACACCGACGAACATCTCCACAAAATCCGATCCAGAAATGGTGAAAAAAGGCACCTGTGCTTCTCCGGCAATGGCTCGTGCCAGCAATGTTTTGCCACTACCTGGCGGGCCCACCATGAGCACACCGCGGGGTATCGTGCCACCTAATTTTTGAAAACGCCCTGGATCCTGCAAAAACTCCACTAGCTCGCCCACCTCTTCCTTGGCTTCGTCCACGCCCGCAACGTCAGCGAGTCGGGTCGCGACTTGGCCCTCGGCGAGACGTTTGGCTCGACTCTTACCGATGGAGAAGATGCCCTGACCACCCATTGCGCCTGCGCTACGGCGCAGAAAGTAAATCCAAACACCGATTAGCAGCAGAATGGGTCCCCAGGAAAGCAGCAGTTGGGAAATCATTCCCGGCCGCTCAGGAGGACGGGCTGCAATGGTCACATTCTGCTTCAGCAAATCGGCAATCAATCCCGGGTCGCCCGGATTGTAGGTCTGAAATCGTCGCCCGTCTTCGGTTTCGCCGAGAATAAGCTGATCCCGAATCACAACTTCCCGGACCTCACCCTGCTTGACATCCGCAAGAAACTGGGAGTAATTCACCTCAGAGACAGCGTTTTGCGAATTGCTCAAACCACCGAGCAGATTGAGTAATAAAAACCCAAGTAGCAGCCCAAGCAGTATGTTTTTTTGTCCAGAACTCATCGTCGCTATCTCCTCATCCTCAACAAATTAAGCGCTTTTCAGCAATAATCTTCCCATTTAAGGCCCACTCGCTGACTACTCATCGCCCAGCCGCCATCCCCAAGTCGCTTCGGAGCAACGATTATTGGGATTGGTACGGTCGAGAAGGGAACAGATTGCGGCGGGCGTTTCTTTCGGCAACCGTGGCTTTCAGTAACGAATATAGGGGCGAAATCTAGCTTTCAAAAGTCGAGTTTTGCCGTCAACTGATAGCCATCCTTGCTTGTTCTCCAGCACTATTGTTCATTTATTGATATAGACACTATCCATCGTCACCGGTTCCGGTTATTACACCTGTACGCTACTAATCCGTGTCATTTCGTAGCGATCGCGGCGTTTCGACCTGTCTGCCTGCTCACTTCCGGCAGTACAAAAATATCCTGTCGATAATCTGTAATTTACAAATAGAGAGCAGTGGACATCGTCACGAGTGATGTCAGGCGGCCTCTGTAGTAACCCGCCCTGCCCTATTGTGGGGCTGGAGGCGTAATGCGCCTGTTGCTAAAAAGTATGACCAAAAGTGAGATAAAACAATGCGCTCTCTTCTTCGCTGAAACCCGCATCGATACGGGCTACCAAAGCCTGGCCGAGAGCAAACCTCAAACCACCGCCATAACTGTAGCGGATCTCCCCGCCAACGGATGAGACAAATTCGGGGCCTAACTGGTTAGCGATGTCAGCATCACTCATGAACGCCCGCCCTCCTTCCACAAAGCCAACACCATCAATACGCACCTGCCAAAGATCGAAGAACTGGAAGTCTAAGAGTTTCAGCCGGTATTCGGCGGTTGCCAGTGCAGCGGCGCGACCGAGAAAACGGTATTTGAAAAAGCCACGCAGGGTTCTGTTGCCACCGAGATAGGCAAGCTCATAGAAAGGGATGTCCTCGATCTCGCCGTCGATGTAAGTTCCGCCAACGCGCAGACCAAACACTTGTCGACGCGTCAACAATGGGAGAAGGTAACTGGCCTCAAATGAGTAGCGCGTATATTGGAAGTCACTTCCCAGCGACTTATCGACATGTGCGATGGACGCCACCAGACTCCAGCCGCGGGTTGGCCGGGTAATGTCTTTGCGATTGTTGAAGATCAGGGAGAATGACAGCGGCGCTGTATCACCGCCATCGATTCCCGTTAGATTTGGAAAAAGAATTGGGGTGAACGGTACGGGGGGATCGTCGCTGGCCTTGCCATCGGTGACATCTACCCGCCAAAAGCCGATACCGAAGGCAACGGAAAGCTGCTCCCATAGGCGCCAGGCGAATGTCGCCGCGCCGCCGATCGACTGGAATTTATGAGTCGAGACCGGGTCCGGGCCGAGATCATTGTTACCCAGCCCGAAAAACTCCTCGGTTTTGTCGGAAAAAAACGCTGTTCGCAGGATCGTCATCAGCCTTCCTTTGCCGAGGTTAGGCTGGATGAGCATAAATTCGTAATTCTGTTGCCCCTCCACCGCTACGATAGCACTGAGATCCAGGGTCAGGCCGCTTTCAAAAAAGTCTCGATCGGTGAGCTTGAGTCCCGCGTTTATTCCTTGATCCGGACTGTATCCGACCTGTGGGAGCAAGGCCCAGCTCTTAGAATCCGCGGCCTCTGCGTCCTGCGTTTGCAGCGTTCGCATGATATCGCTGATCGCGAGCTCGGTTTGGAGATCATCACGGGCAGCAACATTGCCTGGGACCATCCCAGGGGACAAGGCGGCAACGACTAGCAACCATCGCAAGGGGTGTAGATGGATCTCAGACATTTCCTGCCTCTGGCCAGCAACGAACAGGCAACAGAATGAGCCACCGGTGAGTCAAAGAAGGACGCAAGTGCGAGATTACTCCGCCCTGAACGCTTTGCAAGCGTCGGTATACGAATAATGCGCCATGGTCATCGTTTCGTCAGCATCACCCTTCAGAGGATGAAGTTGTAATTGAGGCGCCGCATCGAGAACCTTTCGCCTTTGTGAAGGGCAAAGTGTTTATGATAGGTTGAAAGCTGTCGCCTGGGGCAGAAAATAATAGGGGATTTCGCAACGACCCTGGCGCCGAGAAGGTTCCGTTTGCTGCCGATGACTGTTCTCGGGTAATTTGTTTGCTATCAGGCAATCCCCCCGACCTTCAAAACATGGAGGACAACATGAGCAAATCGGTGTGTGCGATCATCGGCGTCGGGCCTGGTAATGGTGCCGCCTTCGCTCGGAAGTTCGCCGCGCAAGGCTATACGCCGGCCCTCTGTGCTCGCAGCGGCGACTACCTGACTCGGTTGAGCGAGACCCTTGACGGGTCTCGCGGGTATATTTACGACGTCAGAGATGCTCAGGCTGCGGAGCAGGTCTTTGCTCAAATCCGTGCCGACCTCGGCCCGATAGCCGTCCTCATCTATAATGCCGGCGCCGGTGAATTCAGCAACATTGAACAGGCTTCCGTGGCATCATTTGAAGCTGCCTGGGAAATCAATGCCCGCGGCCTGTTTGTTGTTGCCAAGCACGTTATCCCGCACCTGCGAGAACGCAACGGCGGCCACATCATCGTTATCGGAGCCACCGCTTCTCTCACAGGTAGGGCCGGGTTCGTGCCGTTCGCTTCCGCCAAAGCCGCTCAGCGAAGCCTGGCACAGTCACTGGCACGCCATCTCGGACCGGAGAACATCCACGTTGCCTACGTGGTGATCGATGGGATCATTGATCTACCGCGGACCCGCGAGCAGATGCCAGACAAACCGGACAACTTTTTCATGAGTCCCGACGATATCGCACAGACGGTGTTTTTCCTCACGCAACAGCCCCCGCAGGCATGGACTTTCGAGCTCGACTTGAGGCCGTTCGGCGAGAAATGGTAGCGCCCACCTCACAGCGCCTCAGGTCCGCCTAAACGGTTATGCAGAATACCGGAGAAGCGGTTGTAAAGGAGTTGGTGCTCGTGGGGGGTGGACATAGCCACGTCGCTGTCTTGAAACGGTTCGGGATGCGACCCCTGCCTGGTTTGCGGCTCACACTGATAACCCGTGATTTGCACACACCCTATTCGGGCATGTTGCCGGGTTATATCGCCGGCCACTATGAATACGACGATTGCCACATTGACCTGCGCAAACTCGCGCGCTTCGCCAGTGCGCGCCTCTATCATTCGCCGGTCGAAGCCCTCGACCTTGCCGAAAAACGGGTGCATTGCCGGGATCGGCCGCCGGTGCGCTTCGATTTACTCTCCATCAATATCGGTTCCCGCCCGCAGACCCTCGACATACCCGGCGCCGATAAGTACGTCATCCCGGTTAAGCCTATCGATCGCTTTCTCGATGGCTGGGAACGGCTCATTCGGCGCATTCTCAACAGCACCGCGCCCTTTCGCATTGCGGTTGTGGGTGGTGGTGCCGGAGGCGTGGAGCTGGCGCTTGCCAGCCAACACCGGCTGCGCCAAGAGCTGACAAAAGCCGGTCGTAGCATCGAGGCGCTGCAGCACCGTCTGGTGACCGATACCGCCGAGATCCTGCCCAGCCACGCCCGGCGAACAAGAACTGCTTTTCAACAAGTGCTTGCTTCGCGCCACATTTCGATCTTCACCAATCACCGGGTCTCCAGGATCGAGCCCGGATGGGTCCATTGTGAAGGTGGCCAATCCCTCGAAGCAGACGCGGTCCTTTGGGTTACTCATGCTTCGGCATCTCCTTGGCTCGCCCAAGCAGGCCTTGCGACCGATGCCCGCGGCTTTGTCCTGGTCGATGACGCTTTGCGCTGCGTCTCCCATCCGGAGGTTTTTGCCGCCGGCGATATTGCCACGGTCCGCAACCACGATCGCCCTAAAGCTGGCGTGTTCGCGGTACGCCAAGGTCCACCACTGGCGGTTAACCTAAGGCGTGCCGCGTTGGGTAAAGCCCCGAAGGCCTTTACACCGCAACAGAATTTCCTGAGCCTCATCACCACCGGCGATCGGTATGCCATCGCCTCCCGCGGCGGCTGGTCGGTCCAGGGCGCGTGGGTGTGGCGCTGGAAGGACTGGATCGATCGCCGCTTTATGGCCAAATACAACGACCTGCCGTTGATGCAGGAGCGCCAAAGCGCGACCATCGATCCGCGGCTCGCCGGCCAAGACGCGCTGCGGGAAATTTCTGCCATCGCCATGCGCTGCGGCGGCTGCGGCGCGAAAGTGGGCAGCACTACCCTGTCGCGCGTTATCGGCCGCTTGGAAACGCGCCAGCACAGCGACGTGCTGATAGGCCTGCAAGCGCCCGACGATGCCGCCGTGCTGCAGGTCGAGCCCGGCAAAGTGCTGGTACAAAGCGTCGATTATTTTCGCGCCTTTGTCGACGATGCCTATGATTTTGGTCGCATTGCGGCCAACCATAGCCTCGGCGATATTTTCGCCATGGGAGCTAAGGCGCAGTCCGCCCAGGCCATCGCCACCGTGCCCTACGGCAAGGAAGCGGTGGTCGAGGAGACCCTTTATGACATGCTGCGCGGCGCGCTGCAGATTCTCGAAGACTGCGGCGCAGCGCTGATTGGTGGGCATTCCAGCGAAGGCGCCGAGCTCGCCTTCGGACTGGTGGTCAATGGCATCGCCGAGCCCGGCGCACTGTTACGCAAGGGCGGCATGCAACCCGGCAACCGCCTCGTGCTCACCAAGCCCCTTGGCACCGGCACGCTGTTCGCTGCCGACATGCGCCACGCCGCCAAAGGCCGTTGGATTCAAGCGGCCATCGCATCCATGGTGCAATCCAATCGGCATGCCGCCGAGTGCGTACGCCGCCACGGAGCAACCGCCTGCACCGATGTCACCGGCTTCGGTCTGCTTGGCCATCTGGCGGAAATGACGCGCCCTTCGGCGGTCGATGCGGTAATCGATCTGGAAGCCCTGCCGGTATTGCAAGGTGCCCGTGAAACGATGCGTGCCGGCATTTTTAGTTCGCTACAACCTCAAAACGTGCGTCTTCGACGTGCCGTTCGCAATCTCGAGGAGGCGGCATCCCATCCCCATTATGCGCTGTTGTTCGATCCACAAACCGCCGGCGGGCTCTTGGCCAGCCTTCCGGAAAAAACTGCTGAGGCTTGTGTAGCAGAGCTGCATCAGCTGGGCTATACGCAGGCCACTCTCATCGGTCGTGTGGAGCCAGAAAGTAGCGCCACCGCACCCATTCGGCTGCGTGCAAAGGTCACCTCGCAATCGATCGGGAGAGAGTAAGAACTTCGTTTTTACGGCGTATCCCGAGAAGCCCATCCCGGACACGCGGCATGATTTACGAGTTTCTTAGTAACCGCTCCGGATCGGCAAAGCGCGCCCGTCAACTGAGCTCGGCAATGAGCGCTACCCACGCCTCCAGCTCGCGGGCTGGCGTAAACAACGCCTGACGTTGCGCGCCAGCCTGCTTTAGCGCCTCGTAGAACGCGCCTTCCCTCTCAGCGCGTAACAAACAAGCGCGCAGATCCCCGGTGTCGGCGACGCGGTAATAACCCGGGTAGCCGCTGCCAAGCAAGCCCTCGTTGCCGGGTATGGCCGATGCCACCACCGGTAGTCCCGCCACCACCGCCTCGGAGACCACATTGGCTCCGCCCTCCATACGGGAGCTGATGACCATGAGGCGGCTTCTGAGGTAGGCTTTGCGCACCTGCCAATGGGGCACTTCGCCATACCAGCGGTAACGGGTGTTGCTGGCCATCTCGTCCTGCGCTTGCTTCGTCCACTGCTCATCCATGGCCCTTCCGTAGTGGTGCACGAAAAGCCGACTGTCGGCGGGCAGATGGCGAACGGCGTAGGCGGCGCGCAGTGGGTCTTTTTCGTCGCGCAGGTGCCCTGCGACGCACACCTCGAAGCGACGTACACGGGGCGTCGCAGGCGGCGATGACGATTGTGCCGACTGAAAGATGACCCGCACCTTTTCCTGCTCGGTCTGCGGCAACTCGCGATAGGCCAGCTCGTGCAATGTCACCAACCGGTCGGCCAAGGTCACAGAGCGCAACGTCGGTTCAGGGTGGGAAAGGAGAAAACGGTAGAGATCAGTGCCAGTTAATGCCACCACCAGTGGCCGCTGCGGATACCGCTCACGGAACGCGGCGATAGCGTCGGCGCTGCGCCAGGCATGCAGCGCCACCATGAGATCAAATGCCTCGTTGTTATAGTTAACGAGCACTGTGACCCGGTGGCCAAGCGCCCGCAAGATGCGCGCCCAGCGTGTGGCCGTAGCGCGATTTCCGGCACGGGATCGCGGCGGTGCCGGGGTAATCAAGCCGATGTTCATAGAGCCTCGATGAGCCACGGGTTCATAAGGACTCCAGTTTGATTTAAATTGGCGGCATGTATCAAATCCGAAGCGGCCATGTCATGCAACAGCAACTAACGTCACAACAGCTTATCGAAGAACTGCGCGATGCGCGCGCACGCACGCTGGAACTGGTGCGAGACCTTGCGGACGAGGAACTGCTTGGACCAAAGCTTGCCATCGTGAATCCAATGCTCTGGGAAATCGGGCACGTGGCCTATTTCCATGAGTTCTGGACACTGCGCCATCTCCATGGATGCGCGCCCATGATTGCCAATGCCGATCAGCTCTACGACTCCATTGCCATTGCCCACGATAGACGCTGGGATCTTCCCTTACCCTCCCGAGCGCAGACTCTCGCTTACATGGGCGCTGTTCTTGAAGCGCAGATCGATCGCCTGGCGAGCGGGTCGGTGAATGCCAGCGACAAGTATTTCTATCGGTACGCGGTGTTTCACGAAGACATGCATACCGAAGCTTTCACCTACACCCGGCAAACGCTCGGCTACAAAGCCCCGCCATTGGCACTGGCCGTGAACACCGATCCGG
>JBAPTW010000287.1:0-4965 GCA_049282355.1 Gammaproteobacteria bacterium
GTCGATAACCACGCTGTCATAGGCAGCGGCGCTCTTCTCAATCAGCTCGGCGAAACGCTCCGCGGAAAGCACTGCCAGTGGATCCGGAGGCAGTGTGCTGCCTGCCGGTAACAGATGAACATCACCAGGGAGACGGTGAACGCATTGAAGAATCTTTGCCGTGCCGGCCACGAAATCAGTAAGGCCTGCCGTGTCACCCTCCATACCACATGATTTCGCGAGTGAAGGACGGCGCAGATCGGCGTCGATCAACAGAACATTCCCGAGCTGTGCCAAAGCCAGCGCCAAATTCATGGACACGGTGCTCTTACCTTCGCCAGTCACGGTGGAGGTCACCACGATCACCCGGTCCGACTGGTCTAACCCTGACAGTGCGACACCGGTACGAATAGTGCGGATATTCTCGGAGAAAAGCGATGTCGGTGCGTTCAGAAAGATTGTGACGGGCGTCAGAGAGGTATTATCTTGCTGGCTTTGCCTTAGCCGGGTCACCTCCCCCAGCACCGGCAACCCCAGCCTGTCTTCCAAGTCTTCACGGCTCTTCACCGTATTGTCGAGCCTATCAAGGAGGAATGCGAGGCCCACACCGGCCATTAAGGCGAGGAGCATTGCCACCATCAACATGCGTTTCTTGTGAGGCTTGAAGGGAACGGATTCCGGCGTCGCTCTATCCACCACGCGCGCGATGAGCGATACGGTGTCGGCAGCCCGGGTGCTAGTGTCCATTAGGCGACTCAAGAAAGCATCGTATCCCTGGCGATTGCTTTCGACCACTCGCTCCAAGGCAGCGACCTGCAATTCCTTGCGATTCTGTTCCTGCACCTTCTCCTGAAGCCCGGTGAGGGTCGATTGCAAATAGGCTTCGTTATCCCGCGCCACCTCGTACTCGGTTTTGATCCCATCGAGGATGTGGGTGAAAGCGAGATCGATCTGTTCACGCACAGCCATGAGCCGTTGCTGTGCGGCGTCCAGACCGGGATAGCTTCCTTGGAAGCGTTCGGAATTCAACCTAATCTCGCGCTCCAGCTCCTCTTCCTGGGCTCTTAATCGCTGCACCCATGGGTTTTCAAATATCACCGGCAGCGCTTCCATCTGCCCCGTTGCCTGCAAACGCTGGGCGCGCTGATACAAATTCTCTGCTTCAGTTCGAACGTTGGCGGCATGGGCCAGCTCCGCCGACACGGTCTTGAGTTGCTCCGTAAAGACACTCTGCATGCCTTCCACATTGATGAGCCCAGTCTGTTCACGGTAGCGCTGCAAGGTGTCAATCGATTCGGCCATGGCCTCTTGCGCTTGTGCGAGCTGTCCTTTTAGCCAGTCGGAAGCATCCTGCGAGGAAGTGCGACGGTCCGCAAGATTGGTCTCGATGTAGGCTTGCGCCACCGCATTGGCCATCAGCGCCGCCAAGCTTGGGTCAGGCGATTCAAAACTGACCTTGACCATGGCGGTATCACGCACCGGTTCAATGCTCAAGTTGTCCCAAATCCAGCGCAACAACTCGCTATTCGGGTCTGCTTCTGCTACCGGGGCATAGTGTGCGCTGGGATTCAAGAACCACGAGCGCGGCATCCAGTCCCACCAGCTGGAACCTCCGCTCTCGTGTTGCTTACTTAGTTTTAACCAGGTGTTTTGGTCCTGCTCGAGCTTCGCCACAGCCGCCTCGGCAATCTGTCTTGACCTGAGCAGCTCAAACTGAGTCCCAAGAAATTTTTCTCGCGCTAATCGACTGTCGTCCTGAGCTTCACTGTTTCCCATCAACGATTCATTACCGCCGATCAGCAAGGTTGCCGTCGACCGATAGATGGGCTGCATGGAAAAAGCCAAAACGGTGGTAAAAAGGGCTGCCGCCACGACTAAGCCGAAAATACCCCACTTGTATTTCGTTACAACGTACCAGTAGTGGCGCAGATCAACCGACTCTTCCTCGACAAACCCCTCCAGTTCTGGATCATGGTCGGTAGGTGAATTGGTCGACTTTCGTAACATCATACTAGGGTCCTTACGGTACGAGTACGATAATATTAATAATATTCAAAATGTACGCAACCATTCCTTCGCTACCCGCTGCGAGCCTCCCTTACCGACGAGGTGGCGACAGCATTGCGCTCCACCGTGACGCTAATCGAGACCCGATTCCCTGACAATACGGGCACGTCCGTTTATTTCTCTTACCGGTAATGCTACGTAGTCACACCGTTGTCGCTCAGGATCAACTCGAATGTAGTCTAACTCTCTTTAAGGAACTTTGCACCGTTCCTTTATCTGCTGATTGAGCAGTCGAGTTGATGCTGTGTTGAAAATGACCGCGCGGGTTACAGCGGCGTTAGGCGGGGTTGGAAAATCTCATCAACTTCCATGGATACTTCGGAGTCACTTGCCCCATCCCTGGGACTCATCCTTGGGAGCCAGCTTGTAGCTGTTCAAAATCGTTCCTGACGATTTTGTCTCGCCACCGTGCGCCTGCATCTCCCGGCGCTCGCAACATTTTTAAAACAGCTTCTCACCTATGTCGCTGGCCTCATCCACTAGGTGATCCGCGGTGTCATCCGCATCGGCGCGAATCTCATCTACCCGCTGCCGTGCCGCGGCCACTGCCTGGTCGCCACGGCGTTTCAGCTCACGCACCGCCACGCTAACCAGCGCCAATCCCGGACACTCTTCGCCCACCCGCACGGATACCTCGTTAGGCAAATATTTGAGTATATCGGAGCTCGCGATGGCGGCGACCGTACCGTTGAAATCAGCCAGCGGCAGATCGCGCGGAAACATACCGGGGGCGCCGGCATCAACAGCCGAGTGCGGCGGCGGGTTGACAGGGTAGGCGATATCTTCCGGGTCCAACACCGGGTCCAGCCCCTCGAACGGCCGCTCGTCCGGGGTGACATACACCTGGGTGCTGTAGCTTTGGCAGAAACCATGATCCTTTGGCGGGTAAATGAGCTCCACGAAGTAGGCTCTCCAGCCCTGGGGCGGTGCATCGACTTGAACGCTATACTCGCTGTCCCCCGACCCTCCAATCGCTGTGGCCGACCAACCTTCGCCAATCGTCTCCCCACGGAAATCCCGGGCGTTGGCATTGGTCGCTTGCCAAAGTAAGCCAGTCAACGCCGGCTCAGAGGTCGAGACGGTCAACCGGTTCGCCTCGTTGCGCCAAGAAATCAAGGGCCGTGGGATATCGTAGAGGACGTTCAAGTACCAGCTGAACAGCGCGTTGACCGCGCTCACGATATCATCATCCGATGAGCTAAGAGAATGGTCCGTATTGGGGACGTAGCGAAGCATAGTTTCGCCAGTGAGTTTCGAGAAATAGAAGCGGGTGGAATCCGGCAGAAAAAACTGATCACCGGTAGCATTGATGATGAATTTGGGCATGGTAAGCCGGTCACGGTAAGTGAAAGGATCGACCACCTGCATGAGCGCTTGACCCTCCGGGGTGCGACCGCGGGAGACGATATCGTAGTCGACATAATCATGGATGGCGGGTGAATACCCGTTGTAAGCGGCCACATGATGCTCGATCTGCGGTGCAAAATTGAGAATGTCGATGACCCCTGGGGCGATCGCCTTGATACGCGGGTCAACCGCAGCCGTAAGCCATGTGGTCGCGCCGCGCTTCGAGAAGCCGGTGATCACAAACTGATTGATGGCCACCGCTGGCGCCACCGAAGGCACAAACGCCTGCACCGTGTCCATGGCTCGAACGACGCTTTTCACCATGGGTAAGTAAACCGGCCAGCTGTAATCGCCCGTCGTCATCGCTTTGTCCCAGCTGTAAGCGACAATCTCGTCTTCACGGTGCGGGAAAGGCTCATCGGCAAAAAATAGAGGCTGATTGGGAACCTCTTCGACAACAGCCACTACCGAGCCAGAGAGCACCGCCAGCTGGGCACCGAAAACGACTGCATCCTTATCCCCGGAGGGGGGCGAACCATCATTGCTGCCGCCGGATACGACCACGAGCCCGGTGTCCGTGGTGACCTTATCGGGAACGATAACGCTCAGCCAATGGCGCCACAGCGAGGTGCGCTCGCCATTACTGTCTGTGCGCCAGACTTCAGCTTCACTGCGCCAGCGCTGCGAAGTCATCTCGATGAGATAGATGGTGAACCCCTCGCCTTCCAGCAGCGTTCCTGCCGGCGCGAACCCGTAGGCCCCGTCGGGAGCCGCAACGTACTCGTCTAGGGCCGTCTGGCTATCCAATGCTTTAGCCTGCCTCGCCATAGCACCAAACATCGCCAGCGACACCACTACCAAAAACAGCGCACGCACCAACGGCCGGGTGCGGCCTGGCGCCCATCGATTCCACATGGCTTCCTCCTCTACAACTGCTGGTGGCCATACCTTTACAGCCTTATTGGCCGGCAGGCAATCGCCTCGCAACGTCTTTTAGTTTTGGCGCGCGCAGCAGGGATTATTGTGGCGCTGAACGCGGGGCAGTGCCCAAGATGATAGTATTGGTTCTCCCATCTAGGACCTCAAAAGGACCGATTTTGTTCGGTGGTCATCACCAAAAAAATCGGCGTGTAAAGCTGGTCCATTCGGATCTCCAACTTAGCGAAGTGTCCCATACAGACTTGCTGTTGTCATCTTGGTTGAACCACCAGGCTCCTCCTCACCCCTCTAGCACATCTTAGTTTCTCAGGTTGCGGAACAAAGCGCAGCGTACGACAAGGATTGACGGCTCAAAGTACTCAAGGCAGTGTAAAGTTACCTATAACCTCTTGGTACATGACAACGGATTTCGGTTACTTCCGTTGCGATTTTCCAGCGTGCTCTCCAAAAAAATTCTGGCCAAGAGGGTAGAATCACGGTTATCTGAGCTGGTAATTTCCATGGAGAGGATGCAGCAGAGGATTTTTTAAATGAACGCTGAGCATGAGATTTTTTTGTCGATCGTTGTAGTTTTCAGTAACCAGCAGCAGAACCTATAGTTTTTCAGAAAAATAGTTACACGGTTGTTGGCGC
>JBAPTW010000288.1:0-3519 GCA_049282355.1 Gammaproteobacteria bacterium
GTGTTCCAGGTTTGCCGGCCGCGGCCGACCCGATACCGCGTTACGTTATGCGCTTGCCAGCTGTCGTCATTCTGAAAGACCCACCCCCTTGGTCAGGGCTTTCTCATAACTCGTCAGTCATAACTCACGGTTCGCTCATTTACAGAGCCACTTCTGAGAAAGTGAGTTTTATTTGATAAGATTTTGATATGATTGACAAACTTACTTTTAAGACGGAACGCATGGACGATATCCCCTTGCTGCTGGCCCAGCTGGAGCGGATGCACGTGGGGGCGTTGTTGGATGAGCACTTTCCGACCCACGGCAACTGGCAGGGGCTGAGCCTGGGCACGGTCAGTGCCGTGTGGCTGGCCTTTATCCTGTCGGAAGGCGACCACCGCCTGAACCATGTCCAACCCTGGGTCGAGGCGCGCCTGCAGGGATTGGCCGGGTGTCTGGGCCAGCCGGTACGGGCGCTGGATTGGAGCGATGACCGCCTGGCGGCGGTGCTGGATTATTTGAGCGACGACGTGGCGTGGGAAACCGTTGAGCAGTCGCTGGGTGAGCAACTGCTGCGGGTCTATGACCTGGGGGGGTCGCGGCGAGTGCGTGTCGACAGCACCACCGCCAAGGGCTACGTCGAGGTGACTGAGGAAGGTCTGTTTCAATTCGGCCACAGCAAGGACCACCGTCCGGACCTGCCGCAGGTGAAAATCAATCTTGCGACGCTGGATCCCCTGGGGCTGCCCCTGAGCACCACGGTGGTCTCGGGCGAGCAGGCCGATGACCCGCTGTACGTGCCGGAGATTGGCAAAGTGCAGCGCACGTTGAAGCAGGCCGGGATGACCTACCTCGGTGATGCTAAGATGGCGGCGCTGGCTACCCGGGCGTACGTGGTGGGCAGCGGGGATCATTATCTGTGCCCGCTGCCGAGCACGCAACTGCCGGAGTCGGAGCTCGAGCAGGTGCTGGAGCCGGTCTGGGCGGGCCACCAGGCGCTGGAGCCGGTGTATCAGCCCAGCGCGGAGGGTGACCGGGGGCCGAAGCTGGCCGAGGGCTTTGGCTATGAGGTGAAGCTCACCGGTGAGCACGACGGTAAGGAGCTCACCTGGATCGAGCGGCGGCTGGTGGTACGTTCGCTCAAACTGGCCGAGCGTCAAGAGCGGGCGCTGCACCAACGTCTGGAGCAGGCCACCGCGGCGATTGCCGAGCTTAACGTCACCGGCCAGGGCAAGAAGCGCTTTACCGACGAGGCGACCTTGGCCGAGACCGTCGAGGCGCTCATCGCCAAGCACCGGGTCGCGGGCCTGCTGGCGGTGGACTATCAAACCCATCTCGATGAGCGGCCCAAGCGGCGTTACCGTGACCGGCCCGCTCGGGTGGAGCGCACCCAGACAGTCACCGTGCAGGTATGCCTCGACGAGGCCGCCCTCGCCTCGGCAGTGCGCCGGCTGGGCTGGCGGGTCTATGCCACCGACCAGACCGAGTTGTCGTTGACCGAGGTCGTGCTCGCCTACCGTCAGGCCTATCTCATCGAACGGGGCTTTGGGCGCCTGAAGGGTCGGGTGTTGTCGCTGACACCGATGTATTTGGACTCCGATGCGCGGGTCAAGGGGCTGATCCGGCTGCTGAGCCTGGGGCTGCGGGTGCTGACCTTGGTTGAGTTCACCGTGCGCCAGCGCCTGCAGCAGGAAGGGACGCGCCTGAGTGGTCTCTATCCAGGCAACCCCAAGCGGGCGACGGCTCGCCCCACCACCGAGATGATGTTGCGCGTCTTTACCGGGCTGACCCTGGTGCTGCTCGATGAGGGCACTGAAGTACATGCCCATTTGACCACGCTCACCCCGGTACAGCAACGCATCCTGGAGCTGCTCGACTTTCCGCTGGAGATCTATATGCAATTGACGCCGCATTTCTCAGAACCCCTGCTCAATTTGAGCGAACCGTGAGTTAATAGCAACTTCCTTTACCAATACCTTCGCCAAAATACAGGAGGGCGGCAGGCCGCAGTGGTAAGGTAAGTAGTAGCGAACTAAAACCTACCACTTCAGAGGCGCGCCGCCCATGCATGACATTATGCTGATTTTGAGTTGCCTAAACCAGACACTGGATAAAACAAGTGTGCGTCGTTTGGCGCGAATCGTAGAAGGCTTGTTAGCGGTCACGGGTCGGGTGACGATGCTGGGGGTATCACGTTGGGCGGAGCGCGGTGGCAGCTACCGGACAATCCAACGGTTTTTCACCACGACGATTGACTGGGCGCAGGTGCATTGGTGGTTGATCCGCACGCATCTGCTGGGCGAGGACACGGAGTGGCTGCTGGCGGGCGATGAGGTGGTGGTCACCAAATCGGGCAAACAAACCTATGGTCTGGGTCGTTTTTTCAGTTCGTTGTATGGTAAGACGGTGCCGGGGCTGTGTTTTCTGAACCTGTCGCTGATCAACGTGAACCGAGGCTGTTCGCATACGGTACGTCTGGAACCGATCCTCAAGGGGCCAGCCGACAGTAGTCCCAAGGGCCAGAAAACGGGCAACAAGGCGAAGGCCAGCCATCGCACCAACGCCACACCGGCCAAGCCAAAGGGGCGCCCGAAAGGCAGTCGTAATCGCAATCGCCGGGAGGTCGTGCTATCGCCTTATCTGGTGTTGGTACAAGGCATTATCCGCCCAGTATTGGCCCTGTTGGGCCAGCAGATCAAGCTGCGCTACTTCGTCTTCGATGGGGCGTTTGGTCATCATGCAGCGCTTCAGATGGTGCGCCAAACCGGCTTGGAAATGATCTGCAAGCTCCAGCACAACGCTGCCCTGTATGAACCCTATAGGGGAGCGTACTCAGGGCGGGGGCCGCGCCGCAAGTACGGCGATAAACTCAACTATGAACAACTGCCCGAGCGGCACTTGAAGCAGGACTCGGTCCGCGATCACATCCGCACCCTGATCTATCAACTGCCCGTCTGGCACAAGTTGTTTCCCGATCGGCTCAATGTCGTGATCCTCGTCAAAATCAACCAACGCACCCAAGCCCGTGCTCATGTCATCTTATTCAGCAGCGATCTGAGCTTGGACTACGAGCGAATGATCACCTTCTATCGCGTACGCTTCCAACTGGAATTTCAGTTCCGCGACGCGAAGCAATATTGGGGGCTGGAAGACTTTATGGCGGTCAAACAGACCCCGGTCTACAACAGCGCCAACTTGGCCCTGTTCATGGTCTCGCTCTCGCAGGTACTGATCCGCCCCCTGCGCGAACACTGTCCGGCCTTTAGCGTCCTTGATCTCAAGGCCCTGTTTCGAGGCTGGAAATATGCTCGTGAAATCCTAAAATACCTTCCGCAAATGCCTCAGCCGATTTCTATGGACTCCATCGCCTCTCAGGTCGCTCAGCTTGGGCGCATTAATCAACCACTTGTAAGGGCCTGAGCTACGGTAAATTGGCGAGGGTATTGTCAACAGCTTCCCGAAATATTCCTGGCGCGCTTTTTTGCCTTCCGACCCCACAAGCTGTTGACATTTAGCGAACAAGAAAAGCGGGACGTGGAC
>JBAPTW010000289.1:0-1742 GCA_049282355.1 Gammaproteobacteria bacterium
CAGCTTCGCGCGAGCCGAGCCCGGAAAAATTTTCCACGAAATCAGGCCGGGCTCAGAAGCAGCGGCGATGCAGGAGAACCCTTTCGCGGGTTACTATGGCGGCTCCGACACCACCGCTCTGTTTCCGATCCTCGCCAAGCAGTACTACGACCGGAGCGAAGATTCCGAGTTCCTATATCAAATCTGGCCCAACCTGCAAAGGGCGCTGGAGTGGGTTGTGGACAACATGGAGCGACACGGCGGCTATGTGCGCTACAGGTATGATCCTGAGGGCTTGGTGCACCAGGGCTGGAAAGATTCCGGCAGCTGCATCTTCCACGCAAACGCTCCGGAAGAACTGCCGCCCGACCCAATCGCACTGTGCGAGATCCAGGCCTACGCTTACGGGGCGCTCAATGCGGGCGGCTTTTTTTACTCGCTGTTCGGCGACCCACAGAAATCTGCCGATTATTGCGCCCGCGCCCGGGATCTATTCAAACGGTTCAACCTCGATTTCTGGCTCGAAGATCTTGCAACTTATGCTATCGCGCTGGATGGCTACGATCGCCAATGTCGGTTACAGTCGTCGAACGCCGGCCACGCCTTCCTGACGGGCCTTGTTCCTCATGAGAGGGCCCAGGCCCTTGCAGACACGCTTCTCCATCCAAGCAGCTTTTCAGGATTTGGCATCAGAACCCTGTCTGACGGCCCGGGATACGATCCTTTAAGCTACCATCGCGGCTCGATCTGGCCGCATGACAACGCTCTGATTGCGAAAGGGATGGCGGAGTACGGCCTGATGCGCGAAATCGAGGAAATCTTGATGGGGCTGCTCCATGCGACCGCGGACAACCCGCGCCTGCCGGAGCTTTTCAGTGGCGCCGAGAGGGTGCCCGGCGCACCAAAAGAGCCGTATCTGTCGGCCTGTTCTCCGCAGGCCTGGGCCGCTGCGGCACCTTTGGGCATAATCTCTGCCTGGGAGAAAGCCTCCGGACAATCCAGAGACACGTGCGGCCGGATTTTCTTGCCGAACGGGCTGGGAGCGGTGGCCACGAAACTCAGGTGACCACGCAAAATTCCGCCGGATGGTCACGTCCGAACGGGATCGTGTTCCCGGTAGGAGAGGGTTCGGCGAGACGAAGTCACCGCGTTCTCCGGCATCGCGTCGGATGTGGTCGATCGACCGTGCTTGCCGATCTGCTGAGGCGGCTGCGCCGCCTCAGCAAACGCCGTAGTCCCACTTGCCTTCGAACAGCGGCCTGACTGGATGGCGCGATTTCACAATGCTCAGCCGACGAATGTAAGTATCGTCGATTCCAATGGGAGGGAAGGTCACCGCGCAGCCGCGGTGAAGATGTCGCGAACGGGTATCCGACGCGGAAGCGGCGACGACCTCGGGTTCGGCGAGCACCAAGGCCCATCCTCGACCAGAGCATGCGCGAACAAGTCTCAATTTCGATTCCGCAGATCCGCGCAGGCACGTGCGACGTAGCCCGTCACGATAGAAGTTAATCGGAGCACGGACATGCAAGCGGCAGATTTTTCCACAATAGATCAGATCGGCAGGTACGCGCTCGTGGGTGCCTTCGTTGGAATGGTGGTTGTCGGCCAAGTGCTTTGGTTCGACGTTTCCGCGATCGGGTCGATGCTCAAGGCCGCAGACAATACCCTCCTCGCCAACCTGTTTCTTGGCGGCGCCATGCTCAAAGGGGCGGTTCTGGGCGGAGCTATCGGCACGCTACGCCTGCGCTCGCGGCAGGAGC
>JBAPTW010000290.1:0-2871 GCA_049282355.1 Gammaproteobacteria bacterium
GCGCAAGCCTTTTCCTTTTGCCGATTGGCCGGCCGCAAACGAATGGCACAAAGATCGCCTATTCCTCTGGAGCAGGGAAGACGATCGTGGTAGCGGCCCAGACGGTGACCGGTGAGCTGCATTCCACACTAAAGAGCCGTGATTAGGCGTCGCTACACGGCAGGTACGAAACTTGCTATCGCACATAATAGACACCGCATCCCTATTCAAGGTGTCTGACGGCTGGCCGATGCCTACGGCCAACTGGTACCTCATATTTCATAAGCCTGCCTTGGGCGAGGCCAAGAACACTTAAGATAAGAGAGGACAGACATTGAGCGCAATGCACTGGATGCCCAGCGTTTCCACCTATCCGGGTCTAGAGACTGATCCGTTGATTGCCGACGGCGATCGCCAGGCGCTAGGTAATGCCATACTGTTGGCCCGCATCTTAGGGATGATTCGACAGGAAGAAACCTGTGCCGGGTGGTCGGCGGTGGCTCTATCTCATCTGCGTGAGGCCGTTTGGTACCGGTATGACCGGGCGCCAGCGCTGATGCGAGACGCCATGCATCGGCAGCTGAGAAAAGCCCGCTTTCAATTCTTGAAAAAGCGTCGCCTAGCCATCGCGTCGTAATTGGCAGAGCCGCGGCGGTATTACGTATCGGTGCTGCAGCCTCTAGCGATAGATCCAGTGGGGGAATGGAAAAAGTCTTTTCAGACGAATAATAGTGAGTGATACTTAACCATTAACTTAAGAGATGACCGCGCTGGTGCTAGCGGGCGTTGCGCGGCGGTTCAAAATTTTTATGAAGCCCTAACAGCGCTCGTGATCCTTTGAAACAGTCTCAGCGTTTTGTTTTTTTGTCATCCCGAGGACTGGTATGGGCGGCAGCGTAATTCAACTGCAGGGTTCTCAACTCGAAGCTGTGCAGACGAATGAAGGGATCATAAGCGTTCGGTTTGCGCCGGCACGGGTGGTCAAATCAGAAGGTATTCCTGGAGTGGATGCCAGCACCCTGTGGACGCAAGCAGCAACCATAGTCTTTCACGACGGTGAGCTCGAAGGCGAATTTCTATCTTTTCCCGCGATATTAACCGGCGGGAAGATCACCATAAATCGCTTATCTTACGTTGATATGATCCCCATTCCTCTTGACAGCGCCGGGTTTCTTCGGCTCCTTTTAACCTTTGTTGAGGCGCGGCGGGAACTTGCCATTGTGGGTAGCAGCGCAAGTTTAGAGCTGTTGGGACACGCGAAGTACATCAAACATCTTCCTCCTGCCTAAGAAGCTGTTTTAAAAACTACTGCGCTGGCCATAGCGGCGTTGCGCGCCAACTCACACTCCTCATGTACTCCCATGTACACTCCGGTTGCTCGCCGCCGTGCGCCTTGCTCTGCCGTCGCTTGCGACATTTTTAAAACAGCTTCTAAGGATGCCCGCTGCGCCGAGATTTGTCGATCTGCGGGCGGGCTCAGGCGCGGCAACCTTCAGACAGCAGCTATGGACTCAGCCCTCAGGATTGCCATTGTTCTCGCAACCAACCACGATTTAGAGCGAGCCATTGCAGCGCAATGATTGCGGTGGCCGAGGTGATTTTTTGCGAGCGTAGCAGCGCTAACGCATCTGCAAAAGGAAAGACGCGTAGCAATATGTCTTCTCCTTCCTCGATGACACCATGGATGCCTCCAGCATTCTTGGCGTTTACTCGACCACAGAATAAATGAATACGCTCGGTGCATCCGCCGGGGCTTAAGCTGAAGACTGAGATGGGCAAAAGCTCGGTGACCTTCAGCCCTCCCTCCTCCATGGCCTCTCGGTGCGCTACCTGCTCCGGACTTTCTCCTTTCTCGATGATTCCCGCGATAAACTCTAACAACCAAGGCCCCTTGCCATCCGCCAGCGCGCCGATACGGAATTGCTCGATCATGCACACGCAATCAAGCCGAGGATCGTAAGGCATGAGCGCGGCGGCATGCCCGCGTTGGAAGACTTCGCGGTCAATAACCTTGCTCCATCCTCCTGCGAACAGCTCATGGCGCAATCGGTAAGCCTCCAGCCGAAAAAAACCTTCATAACACAATTGCTTCTTTAGGATTTCAAATCGGTACTTCATACCCTGACTCCATGCGGCGCTAAACACCGCGTTTTTCTTCCTTGGCGTCGAGCTTGTCTTCTGGGGCGTTAACTTTGCGCGCGTTAAAGCTCAGTTCCGACACGTCGACAACCGTGAGCGATGATAACTTTTACTCGCCGAACACTGCTGCTTAATGCCGTGCCGCTGCTCCTCATGCTGCCCTTCGTTTTACCTTCGGCGCAAGCGATTCAGCAGTTCCATGGTACCCTAACCTCAGAATCCATCTGGACTGTGGGGACGTCGGAACAGGGATGCGAGCTCGTTCACGTGATTCCCCGCTACGGTCGAGCCGTATTCACCCAAGGCCTGGGGGAAGAGTTGCGCTTTGCCTTGCACGTAAAGCAACCCCCGGTGCGTGACGCAAAGGCGATGGTTCGCACCATGCCACCTGCCTGGAAGCATGATGGGCGGGTACGTGATTTGGGAACAGTGCCCGTGACGCGCGGCATTACGCCTATCCGATGGGGGAGGACGCTTGCGCTTCGAACGTACTATGAGCTTGAGAACGGTATGATGCCGCAATTTTACTATCCGGACTGGGCGGACGCGCAGGATGACGTGGTGGTGGCGCTGTCACCGGTGCGGTTCCTCGAGGTTTTGCCGGAGTTCTTGGCGTGCATCGACGGCCTGCGTTCGCTGCACGCGATAACAGATGCCGCGGTTGAACCGCAGGCGCAGCCTCAATCGGCACCAGGCATGATGGTCCTGCATTTTGCCACGGATAGTGCAGTTTTGACCGACGGTAGCGAGGCT
>JBAPTW010000291.1:0-6157 GCA_049282355.1 Gammaproteobacteria bacterium
TCTCAAACGAGAAGGACCCATCGATGAGAAAACGGCTCAGCTCATCCAGCTCGCGGCAGCCGCCGCCATCCATTCCGAAGGGGCTGTTCATAGCCACACGAGAAGAGCCCTTGAGGCGGGCGCGAAACCCGAAGAGATTCGCCATGCTTTGATTCTTCTCACCAGCACCATCGGCTTTCCCACCATGGTGGCTGCCATGAGCTGGGCGGATACTATTCTCGACGCTGACGCTTGAACTGCCCCGTCCACCAGGCCAGCACTCAAGCTGAATTTTCATCGGTCTGCATTTCCCACAGGACCGCGTCCGGCGCGCGACACAAATGGACCACAAATGGGTAGGCGGCACCTAGATGCCGCTCGGCCTGTTCGCTGAGAGGGGCATCCAGCTCGAAGCTCTTTCCCCGAATCGCCAGCTGATAGGCGGGTGGCGCCGAACGGCTGCTGATCGTCTCGTAAACCTGCAGCAGCGCCGTCGGGCTCATGGCGTGAGAAGTGTAGCTCACATCGCGCTGCGCGTGAAGCCGACGAAAAGAATAAGGCGCACGGCCGGCGATGCTCGCATCCACAAACAGGGCGAGGTCTTGATCAACAAGATCAAGGGCGTGCTCGATCTGCAGTTGAATTGCCTCGACCAGCCGACAGCACGCAAGTGCGTCTTGTCTCTGGGATTGCCTCGCCAATCGCTGCAGCAACGCCAGGCCCAAGGCATCGTCGCCGCGACCTGGATTGCCGAAGCCGAAAATCACCATTCGAGCACCCCGCCTCAGCTTATTTGCTCTGTTGGGGATTGGCGCTTTTGGCAATGCGATCGATCACTCGGCCCGCGGCATCCACCAGCTCCAGCTGCAAGGGCATTTTCCCCAACGCGTGGGTCGCGCAAGAAAGACAGGGATCGTAAGCGCGGATAGCCACCTCGATCCGATTCAGCAGTGGCTCCGTCAGCGTCATGCCATCGAGATAACGAGCGGCCACCTGGCGTATGGCCTCGTTCATGGCCTGATTGTTGTGGGTTGTGGCGACGATGAGATTAGCCCGCTCCACTAACCCATTTTCTCTCACCTGATAGTGATGAATCAGCGTCCCTCGAGGTGCCTCGATTACGCCGATCCCTTGTTGGCGCCGCTCTCCGCTGGTTCGGAGATCCGTGCCCAGAATGTCCGCATCCAGCAACAGCGCTTCGATCCCTTCAGCCGCATGTAGGAGCTCCACCATGCGTGCCCAATGGTAAGCGAGGCTCGGCTGCACTGGCCGGCCGTCACCGAAGGCGACAAACTCGCGACGCTCCGCTTCCGCCAGCGGCGTGCCAATAAAATCGCAGTTATTGAGTCTCGCCAACGGCCCCACACGATACCAGCCATCGGCCGTACCGAGCTTGGTGAGAAAAGGAAACTTCATATAGGTCCAGGGTTTAACCTGCTCGCGGATGACATCGGCATAGCGATGTGCCGGCAGCTGATCGAATAGCATCCGGCCTTCCTCATCCCGCGCGCGCAGTACCCCGTCATAGAGCTCCAGCGCACCGTCTTCCCGCACCAGGCTCAACCACTTGGAACGGATGGCCGCAAACTCATTGAAATAGTCAGCCTGGCTCCGATAGAGGCGCTTGATCAGTGCCACGGCCTCGCGGGCCCAGGTAATGACCTGTCCCACGTCGCGCAACAACGCATCGCGGTCTGCCATCGCAAGGGGTTTATTCATGCCTCCCGGTACTGCGGCAATGCCATGGATACGCTTACCGGCGATGGCGGCAATCACCTGCTGACCGAATTTGCGCAATTTCACGCCTTGTAAAGCAATATCTGATCGATCGGCGATTAGCCCGAGCAGATTGCGGTGGCTCACGGCATCGTCAAAGCCGAACAGCAGGTCCGGCGATGCCAAGTGGAAAAAATGCAGTGCATGCGATTGCAGGATTTGGCCACGGTGCAGCAAACGCCGAAGCTTCTCGGCGGTAGGTGTGAGCTCGGTAACGCCCACCAAGCTATCGACCGCTTTGGCGGCGGCCAAATGATGGCTCACCGGGCAGATTCCGCACAGACGTTGCACCACCACGGGAAGCTCCCAATAAGGGCGCCCCTGTATAAATTTCTCGAAACCGCGAAACTCGACGATATGCAGCCGGGCCTGGCGTACATGGTTGGCTTCGTCGAGCAGCAGTGTCACCTTGCCGTGGCCTTCCACGCGCGTCACCGGCTCGATGACCACACGCCTTAGCAGGTGGGGATGGGCAGCGCTCTCAAGCTGACGACTCATGGTTGCCTCGTGGCAGCCTCTTGAGCTGACGAGCCGCGTAACGCCGCTATGACAAGCGCAGTCGTTTGTGACATGGCTTCTTAGTCGTAGTGCAGCTGGGTATAGGGCAGCACAATGGGCTTTCCGGCGAGAAAATGGCTCAGAAAGGTCCAGATGGCCTCTGCCGAAGGTGGACATCCCGGCAAGAAATAATCGATTTTCACCACCTCGTGCACCGGATGGACCTTATCCAGGAGCAGCGGAATCTCCGGATCGTTGGGGATCATGGGGTTTTCCACGCCCATGCCTTTGAAATAGGATTCCTCCAGACATTCCCGCAGGTCGAACTGATTGCGCATGGCCGGTACGCCACCGGTTATCGCGCAGGCGCCGACCGCCACCAGGCACTTGCATTTCTCGCGAAACATTTGCAGCACCTCGATGTTCTCCGCGTTGGCCACCCCGCCCTCGATAAAACCGAGGTCACACTCGCCCATGACTTTGATGTCGGTCAGGGGTGTGCGATCCAACGTGACCCACTTGCTCAGATCGAGGATCCGCTCATCGATGTCGAGCAACGACATATGACAGCCAAAACACCCGGCAAGGGAGGCGGTGGCGACCCGCGCCCGGCTATCCATCAGGGCTCGCCTTGGCGGCCCTGGCCTCTCGAGCAGCGACGCCGTCGATGGCCTGACGATCGTAGCGCCGTTCGCCGATGGGGATTTCAAACCCGCGGCCCTTGAGCAAGATAGCACCGACGGGACAGACCTTGGCAGCCTTGTCATTGATGTCAAAAGCAGTATCGGCCAGCCTGCCCGTTGGCGAGTTAACCACGAGGTGCGCACCGATGCCGCGACCGCTGATGGCAAAGATGTTTTTACCATCCACATCTCGGCTGGCGCGCACACAAAGGCCGCACAAAATGCAGCGGTTGAAATCGATGAGGGCTTGGATGTGGGAGGCATCGACCGGACGACGCGGATAGAAGTGCGTGAAATGCGGGGCCAGCATCCCGGTGTAGTAGGCCAGCGCCTGCAGCTCGCAGGCGCCGCTTGCCTCACAAGTCGGGCACACGTGATTGCCCTCCACGAAAAGCATCTGCAACAGGGTCCGCCGATACCGATTGAGCTCATCGGTTGCGCTTTCGACCGCCTGTCCGGGCGCGGCCGGGGTAATGCACGCCGCCTGATAGCGTCCGTTCACGGATACCGTGCACACACGGCAGTTGCCCTCGGGCGCCAAATCGGGGTGGTGGCAAAGATGGGGCACGTAAACGCCGCTTGCCAGGGCCGCATCCATGATGGTCTGCCCAGCCATAAATGGCAGGCGTTTTCCGTCGAGGGTAAGATTGTCCTGCACCGCCCTATTCTACACCTCTACAGATGCGCCTCCCGATCATCTCGACCGGTCAGCTGCCGGGCCGGCGCCAACGCCCCATCGAGATCGAACGCCGGCTCGAAGGCCGCCACTTGAAGCCGATCCCGCCACACCTCGGGGAACTTCTCCAGGGTATCCAATACGGCATTGGGGGCCGTGTGACCGAGACCACAGTGGCTTGTCTGCTGCACGACATGCGCCAGCCGTCGGATTTCCTCCAGATCCAGCTCGGAGCCGTGGCCCCGATAGACCTTGTCGACCAAGTCCTTGATCAGCGACGTCCCCACCCGACAGGGGACACAGAAGCCGCAGCTTTCATGGACGAAGAAGCGCGCGAAATGGCGCACCACCGCCATGAGATCCCGCTCACCGCCAAACACCATAAAGGCGCCGCCGGTCGCCAAATCCTCGAATGCTAACCGTCGGTTGAATTCACGTGGCGGCACGCAATGACCAGCAGCCCCGGCAATCTGCACCGCCTGTGCCCCCGCAGCGCCGCAATCGGCGAGTACCTCGGTCACCGTGGTGCCAAACGGATATTCATAAATCCCAGGACGGGCGCAGTCTCCAGAGACACTGAGAAGCTTGGTACCGGGGGAGTCCGCCGTTCCACACTGGCGAAACCAATCGGGACCGTGCACCGCGATTTGTGCTGCTTGAGCAAAGGTCTCGACGTTATTCACCACCGTGGGACACTGCCGGTAACCGTGGGTAACGGGAAAGGGAGGACGCTTACGTGGCACGCCGCGCTTGCCCTCCAGCGATTCGAGAAGCGCAGACTCCTCGCCACAGATGTAAGCGCCGGCTCCTACATGAATATCGATATCGAAATCAAAGCCGGGCGTCCCCAAGATGTCATTACCGAGCAACCCAGCGCGCCGGCGCTGCGCGAGCGTGTGCTCCAGGCCATTCAGGAGACACAGGTACTCGCCACGTAGGTAAAGAAAGCCCTGTCTCGCTCCGATCACCCGCGCACACAGCGTCATGCCCTCAAAGACCAGATCGCCGTAGCGCTGCAGCAACAGCCGGTCTTTGAAGGTGCCGGGCTCTCCCTCATCGGCATTGCAAACCACGATCCGCCCTTCGGCAGCAGCCGCTGCACTGGCCTGCCATTTGCGCGCGATGGCGTAACCGGCACCGCCGAGACCTCGCAAACCCGAGCGCTTGAGCGCATCCAAAATGACGCTAGCGCCGAGTTCGATTGCCTTGCGTAGCGCCGCTCCCGCTGGCAAAGTGGTGTTGAGTAGCCGATCGGCGCGCCGCAAGCCTGCATCGATGTGCAACCAGGCCGGCGGCCACTCTGAGAGCGGCACGCGCCGCTCGATCATCTGCGCCAGCGAGTCGATGCGCTCCTGACTCAGATCGGGCATGGCGTAGCCATTCACGAGAAGCGCCGGCCCCTGATCACAGAGGCCGGTACAGGAGGTAGAAGCGACGCTCACGTGGCCATCGGGCCGGGTCGTGCCGAACTGGACGTCCAGTCGCCGGCAAAGCGCCTCTGTGAGCCGGCTGCCACCACGAAATTCGTCGACGATGCAGTCACTGACCAGCAGATCGTACTCGCCCCGGGGCTTATCGTATAAAAAGGTATAGAAATCGATGACGCCCTTGACTTGGGTCAACGGAAGCCAAAGACCAGTGGCTACGGCGCGAACAGCCTCCTGCGGGATATGAGTGAAAACTGCCTGTACCTCCCGCAAGATCTGCAGCAGATTTCTCGGCTCGGCGCGATGACGCGCGATGATCTCATGCACCACGCCCAATACGGCGCCGTGCTGGGGATGGATGCGACCACTCATGGCGCTATGAAGCAGTGATCCAAGTGCCGCGAAGCACCGGCCGGCAGCGCGACCATAAAGAGAAGCACTCGCCGCTCAAGTCCCATCAAAATCTCTGTCTTCCTTTTTACTTAGGTACTTATGATATGGCGGCCGGCGTATGCAAACCAGGGCGCCCGGCGGATCCTGCCTCAACGATCTGGCCGAAGCTGATACCGGCATCGTTAACGGGAATTCTCATCGCCAACTTGACTGCGAAATTATGGCTCTCGAGCAGTGACACCGCCCTTTCCGTCAATACCCGGTTTTGAAAGACCCCGCCGCTGAGTCCCACGTACTGCACAGCTTGCGACTGGCGAACGCGAAGCGCCAGATCCAGGAGGGCGTGTGCCAGGCTGCGGTGAAATCCAGCGGCGCGGGTACCGACCGGTAACGCGGTATCGAGCAAAAACGGAATGAGGGGCGCCCAATCGAGCTGCCAAATCCCGTCACGACGCATCGTCAGAGGCAGCCGAACAAGGGGCGCGACATCGTCACAAGCGGCTTCTAGCCACATCGGTCCCTGGCCTTCGTAGGTGGCCCGTTGCAGCAGGCCGGTAAGCGCCGCGGCCGCGTCGAACAGTCGCCCGACGGCACTGGTGAGCGGCGCGTTGAGGCGCTGTTCCCAAGCCCTGCGCAGCATTGCAGACTGCACTGGGGCCTCACGCCATGGCACGTCTGTTTCCCAGCAGGCCGCCATGGCGCTTCGCCACGGCTCGCGGCTCGCC
>JBAPTW010000292.1:0-1987 GCA_049282355.1 Gammaproteobacteria bacterium
GCAGCGCCTGGCGGCGTTGGTGCCGCAGATGATGCCCTACTATGAGGCACCGGGGGCACGACCGGTCTACCGGCTCCAGTAAAAATCAGGATAGATAGGGTGTCGGGCGCTGCAAACGGTCACTGCGATTGCTCGCGCGACCATTCAGCAGCTTAATCCAGGCTTACGTCCGGCGGCTCGATCACTTTATCGAATGTTGTCCGGCGTGACTCTCGCTTCCGTCGAGAGTCTATAACTGTGGCCAGTAGATGTGTTAAGCAACGCTTCCACGAGATAAGCGCGGTAGCCTACTTCGGGTATCGACACGGCTGCTAGGGCTTTGGCGCTGCCCGGCTCGATCGCCAGCTCGCGACTCGTCCACTGGTCATTACGAAAATCACGGTCCTGGGAGTCGGCAGTCCATAAGCGAAAGGTTTCAATCGGCTGATCGAGGCTGACCGCAATCTTGGCCACACCCTGTTCAGCCTCTTCGAACTGCCAATGCAGGCTTGGCAAGGGCACGCCGTCGGCGATCATCTGAAAAAAAGCCGCCAGGCTTTGTTGCGCTTCCTGGCCGCCGGCGAGATCGTGACCGGCATTGGGTGTTTGAAAAAGGAGTTTTGGCTCGGGTAGCTCCTGCCAATAGTGGCGCAGCGCGTCTACCGTCCAATACGCATCGTTGGTACCGAGAAGCAGGAGCTTGGGCATGGTGTAGCGCTCGCGGTAGGTGTAGGGATCGATCCAGCGGCGCAGTTGCGTCATGCGCGGTGTTTCGTCTTTCTTGACCAGACCCAGATCGGTGTAGTCGTGAATCTTTTCGCTTTGCTGGCCATACATTTTTCTCGCCCACTCGGTCTGGGCGCTGAAATTGAGCATGTCGAACACCAGCGGGGCGATACCTTCGACACGAGGATCCACGGCCGCAGTGAGCCACGTGGCCCAGCCCCGTTTGGAGGCACCGGCCACTACAAAGCGAGTGATGCGCTGGCCGTAGCTCTGCCGTGCGAATGCCTGCACCGCATCCATGGCACGCACGGCGCCTTTAACCATAGGAAAGAGTAATGGCCAGGTGGTATCGCCGGAATGCAGGTAGCGGTCCAAGCTGTAAGCGATCAGCGCATCTTCGCGGCGCCCTTCATAAAACGGCTGGTTCGGAATATCGGTCACTACCGCAGTGACGGCACCGGCGCGTTCAGCGAGCTGTTTGAGCATGGCTATCTGTTCGTTGCCCTCACCGTCGCCGCCGATGAACAGGAAGGCGATGTCAGGATTGCGCACCTGTTTGGGGCGCACCAGTCGAATGTGGTGCGTCCACAAGTGCTCGCGCCATGTTTGCGAAGCCAACTGCAAGTGGTCAATGATCCATCTTTCGGACTGTATGCGCTCGACTGGCGTCCAGCGGTAGCCCGTGTCGGGATGCGCGACATAGCCTTGCAAAGCATCGGCCTGAAGCTGAAAAGCCAAGAAAAATAAAGCGAGTCCGAATATGGGTTTCAAAGATTGGCCAAATAGGAGCGGTTTCGGTTGGAAAGCGAGCTCTGGAAAATTCAGAATCGATCGGCTGCGAATGAACCGTACCCCTCGTTGACGCTCGTGTGCACCAGGTGAAAACATACGGCATGCCGATTGCAATACTCAATCTTGAGGTCAACGGACTGACCCGTTTCTTGACGGGCCGGGCGCCAAAGGAAGAGGTTTCCGGCTCCGCTTCTCCTCCTTCTGCTTGTCGATGTGGCCGGGACCCCGCCTCTAGTCCCGGCCTTTTTATTTGGAAAACTGAAGCACTATCGCCGATTCTCCGACGGCGGCGGTGGCGGCGTTTCGTCGGGTCCTGGCGGTTCTTCCTCCGGTGACCGGGGCAGTGGTGTTTCATCGGGAGGAAGCTCAGGCACTTCCGGTAGATAAGGCTCGGGCGGTATGTCGCCCGGCGGATACCACTCGCCTCGCAGGCAAAACTGGTTTTCTATCGTCGATGCATCCATGAGTAAATCGTACCAGAACTTTACCC
>JBAPTW010000293.1:0-2613 GCA_049282355.1 Gammaproteobacteria bacterium
CCACTGACGACCGCACAGATGGTCAGCACCACAATGTCCGTCAAGGCATGACGCTTATGGCGCTCGATTCGAGGATCCGGAACGTGTCAAGCAAATTGAGACCACGTGTTTAAAAAATAAAACTACAAAGCAGTCTTCCTGGCAGCGGGTAGTGTCGGGAAGTTCACCATAATGCTCTCGGGTGTTTCGTCGGGTTGCACCGGATTTATCCAAACCTCGGCAGGCGGTAAGGCCACCTTGGGTGCCCCGTTGATGAAGCGTTCGGGATGAGCTTCATAGGCGCCCTGCAAAGCCCGTTGGCGGATCTGAGCGATTTCGGCCATACGCCCGGTGAACACTTGCTCGGGGGTGAAGTAAGCCAGGCCACTGTGCTGATGGTGAAAGTTATACCAGTCAACGTAATCGGCGCACCATTGGCGCGCATGCCCGGGACTTTCAAAGCGCCCCGGATAGTCGGGTTGTTGTTTGAGCGTCTTGAAGTGGCTCTCGCTGTAGGGATTGTCGTTACTCACCCGCGGGCGGCTGTGGCTACAGGTGATTTCTAACTCGGCCATCAGGTCGAGATAGCCCCGGGCGATCATGGGTGCCCCCCGGTCCTGGTGCAAGGTGAGCTGGCCGAGCGCAATGTCGTAACGGGCCGAAGCCTCATGGATCAGTTGTTTCGCCAAGGCACTGTTTTCCTTGCGGGAGACCATCCAGGCCACCACGAAACGGCTGAACAGATCGAGCACCACGTACAGGCACAGATACACGCCGCGCTGCAGGGTCGGCAGCTTACTCACATCGCACGTCCAAACCTCGTTAGGCCGGATGGCGCGCAGCCGTGGCATGGCGTGGTGCTGTGGAGCACGTTGCCGACGTCGCTCGCCGTGCTGTCCGGCCGCGCGCAGCAGTCGGTACAGGGTGCGGGTGGAGCATAGATAAACGCCTTCACTTAGCCCATCTTCACAGCCCATTCAAAAAACTCTTTATTAAACGGCAAGTTGCTGATCGAACAAATGCCGAGTGGCACTACATGCTCGTCGTCGAGGGGAGAAAGGTCGGTTAAACGATCATCTTGACGATCCCTCCCGGGGTGGGGTTGAGGTTCAGTGCTCGGTAAATGGCGAGGGCCTCGGGTTCGGGCCGGGTCGCCTTGCGGACATGCAGGACACGGCCATCGGCCCTGCGGAAGGTGGCGGTCACCCGATATTGGCTACCCAGAATCTCGCGTAACGTCTCCCAGCGACCCACGATCCCCTGCTCCTTGAGCTGGCGACGAATGATCTGGACGAGCTGATAAGCCAGTACGGTGATGAACAAATGACCATCGACGCGGGTTTCCTGATGGTGAAACACCGGACGCAGACCGAGTTCGGACTTGAGGCTGCGGAATACGGCTTCGAGATCAGTCAGCAGGGTATAGGTTCGCCACAGGCGCTCGGCGTCCCAAGTGGTTTCGTTGCTCCGCAGACAGTAGACCCCGGGATGGGTCAGGCGGCTACCCGGGATGGGCTGTTTCTCAAAATGCAGCGCCGTGGCTTTTTGGCCGGTCGCGTCGGGGACGAGTTCGATGGCGTAGTGCTGGCCGGCCCCACGGCATTGCGCCTTGAGCCGACCCAGGCGTTCGGAGAGTTTTTCCATCCGCTTTTCGCCGCGTGGTTTCGCGAGCCCTTCGATGATCTTTTGCAAACCCGCCTCGAAGCGTTCCGAGAAGCGCTGGTTCATGGCGTTTTCCTTCTCGGCGCGGGCGGGGGAGTAGCAATACAGGCGTACCTCCGTGCCGGCTTCATCGCGCCCGAGTTGTAAGTGGACCGGTTCCCCGGCGGCGGTTTCGATCGACACGGCGGCGTGCGGATCGAACTGTCGCTCGCGCTCGCGGCTCACCACCAGATACCGATACCCTTCCGTCCTCAGCCAGGCGAGATTCGCTTCCGAGGCCAACCCGCTGTCCATGACGATCAGGGCGCCCGGCGGCGCACCCAAACTCCGGAGCATCCCGGCCAGCGTCGCGCCCTCGGCGACATTGCCTGCAAAGCACTCGGAGCGGCGCACGAAGCCGCTACCATCCAGCACCAGGCCCAGGGTCACGAGCGGACAATCGGTGCGTTTTTCTTTCGAACGGCCTCGGCGGGCCTTGGGATTGCGACCGGCTTCTCCTTCAAAATAGGTGTTGGTCAGATCGTACAGCGTCACCGTGGTCTCCAGCCCGAAGAGGGAACGGACCCGACCGAATAAGGCGTCTTCAAGGGTGGACCGATGTTTGATCAAGGCGTCCGAGGCGCGATACAGCGCATTCTCGCCCATCGCTTGGAAATCCACCTCCAGCAACTCCCCCAGACCGCTCCGCTGCTCCAGCCAGCGCCGCGTCGCTCGTTCCGAGCCCGGGTACGCCATGCGCCCGATGATCACGCCCAGAATGACCGACCGGAGCGGACCCGACAGCCCCAAACCGGTCAGTAACTCGATGAATCCCACCGCCCGCATCGCCCACAGGGCCACCTGTTCGACCCCGACCGCGCGCGGTCGCGTCAGCTCCAAGGAGTCGATATCGACCGCCTGCACGTCGGTGCCGAGCGCGGTCTCGGTGGCCTCCGCACCCCCTGCGGGCGCGGCCCGGCGTTCCCCCCAGCG
>JBAPTW010000294.1:0-2588 GCA_049282355.1 Gammaproteobacteria bacterium
CCTTTGCAGACTTAAATGGACTGACAGCCTGGATGTGTTACTCAAACTTCCTCAGCCGGCTTAGCCTGGAGCGCATTGAGGCAGATTATGCCAATCTACTGTGATTCAGAAATGTCCCTCAGAGATGCCTTCATGTTGGATTGTTCTATGGATCGGCTTCATGTAGATCAACTAATAGCTGAAGGCCAACCCGCTCAAATAGCGTACAGCGTACCCTTTCCCTTCCTTGTTTCGCCATGGATGCATGCTGTATGCACTGATACCGAACACGACCATCGCGCCTTTGCGCCTGCTTATGGTGACATGCGCAGCAAGCCACAGGGTGACAATAGAGCCATGTGCGCATCCAGTACCGCACACCGACCCCGCTGGGTCTGCTGGTAATCTTCTTTCATAGTGCACCTCTCGTTGCGAGTTTCTGCTTCGACAACCATAGTCATCAGTAACGGTGCACCACCCCAAGTGCTATACACCTTCACTCATACGTCGAAACTGAGCATGTCTCGACTTTCCTGAAGTATTATTAGATGACATAAAAGCGTCAAATCGTCGCTAGCGTCAGTAACAGCAACGAAAGGTGGTATCCTCAGATGGATGCCGCACTAAGACCATTCCAGTTTGCGGAGTCTAGCCGTTGGAGAACCTGGGCGACAAGATCCCCGTAACCATCGCCGGTTACCGGATTGAGCACGAACTTGGACGCGGGGGCATGTCCATCGTGTATCTCGCAGTACAAGAATCACTCCAGCGCCGGCTCGCAATTAAGGTAATGTCACCCGCTTTAACGCTCGATCCCGCCTTCAAGGAGCGGTTCCTACGTGAAGGTCGAATCGTCGCCCAACTCAACCATCCCAATATCATCATTGTTTATGATATTAACTTCATGGCGAATCGCTATTTTATCGCCATGGAGTATGTACCAGGACCAACCCTCGCACATCGAATCACCCAAGGACTTAAGCTTGCTGACAGCTTCTATATTGTCAAGCGGATCGCCCGAGCGCTCGACTATGCCCACCGGCGTGGCTTCGTGCATCGAGACATCAAGCCCTCCAATATTCTCTTCCGGGAAGATGGGGAACCGGTATTGGCGGATTTTGGAATCGCCAAGGCTGTTGAATCCGACACAAAACTGACTAAGACCGGACTCACGCCAGGCACGCCCAGCTATATGAGTCCCGAACAAATTCGTGGACGTGAGCTTGATGGAAGAAGCGACATTTATAGCCTTGGCATCGTTTTCTACGAGATGCTGATCGGCGAGCTTCCCTACCGGGGGGATAGCTCGGTATCCGCTGCGCTGATGCACCTGACCGAGCCTGTTCCAAAGCTGCCCCGGCATTTGGTGTTTCTCGAGCCTGTTATCGAAGGAATGTTGGCGAAAGTCCCGGAAGAGCGATTTGAAAACGAACAGGTTTTCCGGGAAGCGGTGGATAGAGCGATTGCCACGAGTCGAAATCCCAGGATTCTGGAAGAAGTAACCCTGGGTTATGACCATGACGCCGGCTCCGAAAGAACAAAGCATCGCAGAAAAAGTGCACCGAACTCTCGAAAATCTCCCCAAGCAGTAACTTGGGCAAGACTTAAATCTGCCAGACAAGGTTGGCGCTGGACTACTGGTGCCGGCGCGCTTGCCTTGTTAGCAGGTGGAACAGCTTTTTTGTTATCGGAGCAGGGACTCGATCCGAGAACACAACGCGCCGTTGACCATCTACTTGTGATGGCCGAGCAGCAGCTCAACCAAGGTCAATTCATAGCACCAAGAAATTATAACGCCTACGACACTTATCGAGAGATCCTTGCGATCGCGCCGGACTACAAACCGGCTCTGGAAGGACTGGACCGGATCGGAGCGCATTTTGAGCAACTCGCTCAGCAACAGCGCGAAGCAGCCAAGCCCGATAACGCCCTGAGGCTTGTTGAGCAGGGTCTAGAGGTCGTTCCAAAGCACAAGGATTTACTTGCGCTAAAGAAAAGCGTCATTCAGCAAATTGCGGCTGAGCAGCGACAGCAGCGAATTGCGAAGTGGTACGAAGCCGCAGAACAGCAACTCGCAAACAGTCAGCTCGCCGCGCCGCCGGGCAGGAATGCGTTTGAGACTTATCAGAAGATTCTAAAGGTCGATCCAAACAACCAAAAGGCGCTTTCGGGCCTGCAGGCGGTCGCAGCCGGTATGCGCGATCTTGCCGAAAAAGAATTCCAGCAGGAACGATTTGACGAGAGCCTGGCGCAGCTTGAGCTAGGCCTGCGGCTTTTTCCGAATCACCAAGAGATGCAAGCGCTGCGTGACGCAGTGCTGAAAAAAAAGGAAATCCAGACCTTACTTGCCAGAGCGAAGCAGCAGATCGCAGATTTGAAGCACATCGAACCGGCGGGTAACAACGCCCACGAATCATACCGAAAAGTGTTAGCGCTCGACCCCAATAATGAGGAGGCTCTCTCAGGTATTCAGCGGCTTGTCAGCGGTTTTGCCGAGCGCGCACGAAAAAAATTGAGCGAGGGGTCAATGGCAGAGGCACTCGGATTGATTGAAGACGGTTTTTCAGTGTCGCCTGAGGACGAAGCGCTGCGCACCCTCCAACAAGAAA
>JBAPTW010000295.1:0-40957 GCA_049282355.1 Gammaproteobacteria bacterium
GCGAAGCCGGTGATCACGGAGGAAATGGACCGCTGGTTGAAGGGGGTGGTTTTGACGACGACGCCGATGGACCATGGGTATGATACCCGGCTGTGGAATCGGGAGCTGCTGGCCGAACTGCTGAACCAACGGTTTAACATCCAGGTGGCCGGATGCACGGTGAGCCTGCACTTGCACCAGCTCGGTTTGAGCTATCAGCGTCCCTGTTATCGCGCCTTGGAGCAGGACCCGGCGCAAGTGGCGGCGTTTCTGGAGGTGAAATTCCCGAAGATCCAACGCCTGGCCGCAAGGATGGGCGCGGACATTGGCTTTGAAGACGAGTCGGGCGTGGGCGTATCGATCCGCTCGGGTCGGACCTGGGCCGCGGTGGGCGAGCCCCCGCAGGTGAGGGCCAGTGACCGGCGTGGCGGTTATAACGTGCTGTCCATCATCACCGCCGAGGGTGAATTGCACGACTCGTGGGAAGAAGCGAATATCGATGGGAATCGATATGTGGCGTTTCTGCGACAACTCCTGCGCGGTCGGACTCGGCCGCTGATCGTGATTGCCGATCAAGCCTCGTTTCATCGTTCGGTCGTGGTGCATGAGTTTGTACGAGCCCATCGTGCAAAGATACGCCTGTTCTTTTTCCCCACCCATGCACCGCAGCTCAATCCACACGAGCAAGTCTGGAACGAAATCAAACATCGCCGGATTGGTAAACAACCCGTCAAGAACAAAATCGATCTGAAGAAGCGAATTCGCTCCGCGCTGAAATCTTTGCAGCTCAAAGCGGAAAGAATCCCGTCATTTTTTAGACTTCCTGATACCCGATATGCAGCAATACCAGCGACAGTGACATAGGAAATATGTCTAGATAGCAATTAACGGGTCTATACCCGAGACGGCATTGCGTTGATACACTGTCAACGTTTTTTGTTTCGAAGACCAGAAAAAAGTTGACGAGCTGCATCTAACGAAACCTCTGGGGCCTCTACTGGTTTGGTCGGCCCCACTTTGGCAACTGTGTTTACGACACCGATCTGATTCTTGCGTTGCTGAGTTGAGTCGGAAAGGACTGTTCTCTCACTTCGATCATGGACTACATCGCGAACTATGACGGCATCAATGACTTTCTTCTGCTCGGCAAAGCCATATACCAGGGCGTTGTCGCATAGCGCATTGATCAGTCTTGGCACCCCCCGTGTATAGCGGTAGACCAACTCACATGCCTCAGCGGAAAACATGGATGAGTCCCCGCCCGCAACGGTAAGGCGATGATGAATATAGTCTGTCGTTTCTTGCGCACTCAAAGGTTCCAAGTAGTAATCAGCAGCTATCCTTTGTGCAAACTGTTCAAGTTCTGGTCGACGCAGCAGGGCTCGAAGCTCTGGCTGGCCCACCAAGATGATCTGAAGTACCAGGTCTTTATCGGAATTTATATTTGAGAGCATGCGCAACTCTTCCATCGTCTGCGCATCCATATTCTGCGCTTCATCGAGAATTAGCACTGTACGCCGTTGTTTCCCATATTCATCAATCACAAAATTCACAAAAGTTTCGTAGAGCTCGACCTTCTCCTTACTTCGATATTCAAGCCCGAACGCTAATAGAACCCACTGCATTAATTCCCCGATCCGATGCTGCGTATTGGAAATAAGCCCTACTGTGACATCTCGCTCAAGATTGTTTAGAAGATGCCTTATGAGGGTAGTCTTTCCACAGCCTATCTCGCCCGCTATGACCGTAAATCCCGCTTGGCTTACTACCCCATATTGCAGCATAGTAAATGCCATGCTGTGCTTCTTTCCAAGGTAAAGAAAGCTAGGATCCGGCAATAGTGAGAAGGGCTTCTCAGTGAATCCGTAAAATGATTCGTACATATATTTCGCTGATCTATGGGCTTATGAAGTGGGAAAAACTAGTAAGCCTGATAAGAATAGTCCGACTTGATGACATCTTGTGACTTATTCAGTACCGTGCCAATAAGATGCAGATCGGCAATGAGTTCTAGAGACCGATTGAGATCTTCGCGCGTCGTTTTCCCGTCTTCCACAACAAGCAACAGAGCATCAACTAGCGGTGAAAATGCGAGCACATCGTCGCTCATTAGGACCGGAGGCAAGTCGAAGATGCACAGTCGGTTAGCGTCTCGTCCCTTAAGTTGCGCGACGAATTGCTTCATTGCCGGTGATGATAGCAGCTCAGATGAATGTTCCAGCGGTCGGGTGCCGGGAATTACGGTCAATCGCTCGACCCCAGGGGAAAACGCGACCTTCTCCATTGGAACAGAGTGCATTAAGTGCTCAGCTATTCCGTACTCAGGTTGATGTCCAAACACGGTATGTGCACTTGGTCGACGAAGATCTAGGTCCACTAGGAATACCGCTTGGTTACTGCTGCTAGCTAAACTCACTGCCAAATTGACCGCCGTTAGGGTCTTGCCCACGTTTTCGCGAGGGCCGGTGACCGCCAAAGTAGTCCACCCGCTCTGCTGCATGCGTTGCAAGACCTGGGTGCGCAGCATCTTATAGGGGGCCATGAGCGCCCGATCTTGTAATCCGGACAGAATCCGATGGTACTCAAGTACTTCCATAGATACTTGAATTTTCGGCCCCTTAATGTCGACGGGCTGTTGATCAGCGAGCCGAGGCGCAGATGAGTCGACAGTTTGTACCCTAGTCTCCTGCTCCTGCAGGCGCGACTGACGGGCTAACTCGAGCGCTTTCTTGATACGTTCCATATTGCTATTGCCAACTACAAGGAAGATACCCAATGCATGGCGTCGTTAGGACGTCGTAAGAGAAGCCACGCACTAGACCACTGCTGCTCGTCTCCCGACGGCGCTTCAAAGTCTACGCGCCTTAACCGCCACCGTTTATTCAATACAGTCACGATATACCGGAATTGTTTTCGCCCACAGCCTATATCTTAGAAATTTCCAAGAATTACTGCTTGCCTCAATAGCGTCGCGCGTGGCTCTCGACATTATTCAAACACCCGTTCAGATCGGTTTTCATTTAAAGGTGTTATTCTCACTACCACTCTCCACAGCCTTCGCTGGTATCATCGTGTCTGGCGTCCCTTGCTCCAGCACTGCTGGATTGAGTGGACTTAACCGGGAGTATGCCCAGACCATGAGCAACGCGAAACCGAATATCGACGTGACCGCAGTGGCTATTCGCCGCCATTTTTTTCGCCGCATATCTGCCTTCGTTTCAATGTACGGAATAACAGCAAGCGGCGGAGTTCCGAGCAGCTCAGTCAACACCTTCCTTCCTCGCACAGAGCTATCCATGCCCTCCGTGACCGCGGCGGTTCCTATGCCGCCGCCAATCGACAGGATGGTGCCTAATAAAACTATGGCGAGGCGATTCGGGCGTAGAGGGGCCTCTGGCACTACCGGAGATTCAAGCAAAATAAAGCGATCACCCTTTTGTTCGCTTTCGAGCGACTTTGCCAATTCTGCGGTTGTCTGCTTGGTGGTAATCTCATTGTATCTGCTGCGTGCATTCTCATAGTCCCGCATCAATACCCTATATTCGCGCTCCACCGAAGGCGCCCTATTGATACGGTTCTCAAAAGTCGTAAGTTTTCTTTTCAATGTGGTTTCGGAGAATTTTAGTGATTGCAGTTCGCTTTGAGCTGCTTCTAGATTCGCCTTTAGTTGAATGTAAGCCGGATTGTCGGGTACCGCCGCTGAGCCACCCCTGCTCGCACCGGTTCCGGATGCCTTCAATTCATTCTCAGCCTTCGCCACGGCACGCTCGAGGCGTTTAACATCTGGATGCTCACTGGCGTATCGCTCTTGAGCTGCCGCCAACTGCTGTTGCAGGCTGCGGACTTGCTCTATCAGGACCGCCCTATCCGTGCCGCCGCCGGCTTGGCCCTCAAGGGCCTGAATTTCCCTCCTCATACGCACGATATCAGGATGATCGGGCGAGTATCTCGCGCTTAAACTAGCATACTCGGCTTGGAGGCTTCGTAGCCGCCCATCCGCGGTCAAAACTCGATCCCCTTGCGAAGAATAAACCGCATTATAGGGGCTCACCTGCGCCAATTCAGATTCCAGGTAAATCTTGCGCTCTTCGAGGGTTCGAATTTGGTTTTGAACATTAATGAGTTCCCGCTCCGTACGTTCAATCAGCTGTAGGTTCAGGTCTCTTTGCTCAGGCAATGCACCAATGTTTTCTTCCTTGAACGTAGCAAGCCGTGATTCTAATTCAACCATGTGGGTTTTTACTTTCTCCGCTTCATGTTGGAGAAAGGCTGCTGTGTCCGTAGCCAATTGCACTCGACTCGTTCGGTTCTCCTCCAAGTAAAGTGCTGCTAGCTCGTTTGCCACCTGCTGCGCAAGCTCAGGAGATTTGTCCTCATAAGACACGGTGAACGCAATAGTGACCTGTTGTTCCCGGCCGCTTCGAGGATTCACGACTTCAGCGCTTACCATCTCAAGCAGAGTGCTCTGCTTAAGACGGGCGCGTACCGCCCGAATCCCTTCCTGTGCTTCTTCCTTATATCGGGACTCGAGCTTCAGTTTCTTGATAACTTTATCCAGGTTGTCCCGGCTCATCACTCGCCTACTTATGAGCTGTATGCGCTCGTCCGCATAGCTTGTGACAGTACTTGTCACCAGGTCCTCAGGAATGTTCTGCTGCTCGACCAAAATAGTGGCAGCAGACTGATAAACAGATGGCAAGCCGACCGCCAGCGCAATACTGATGAGCAGAAGGGGCACCATGACCGCGATTATCTGACCACGACGTCGAGCTAATACTGCACTGTAATCTTTAAGACTTATCGTATGTTGTTGCATTGAGATTCCTCGCCGCACCGGATGTGACTTGCTGCCATAGGTGGCTCTACTTGCGCTATCCGAATTGGCTGCCATCAGCAGCCGACCAGAGACAATTGGAGGCCCACGCGCTAGGTTTTGTTACTGCGTCTAGAAAACCACTCGATTGCGAACATAATAATCATGACATCAACACATTACACTCAAGACGTCGCAGACAATAGAGGCTCTGTCACAGGCAAATGGGTAATTTTTTCCAATTCCAGGGGATTTATTGTCCTTGCCCATTAGCTCGCACAACCTAAGACGCTCCCAAGACATCAATGTTCAGTACTCATCGGATCAACAAAAACTGATGACGATTCCATACCACAACATCTTCATAGCGCTGTAGAAAAGTGATGACGTTATAAGTACTGACCATATCTGTCTACTATAAATCAGTCTATCCTCAGGTCGGTCGATACAGCTCACGACCGGTGGCGCAGGCTTTAAAAAAGTTACTGTACTCTAGCGCTAGTGCTGTCTCATCGAGACGGCTGAAGCAGAGTATGCTAAGGGAATGAGTATCCGTGCACCGGGACAAACCTCTTCCAGTTGGGTACGCAATGCCTGCTTGGCCGGCAAGTCGCCGTGCACTAGCCGAACCTCCTGTGGCTTTCGCCGCATTCGCTTCACAAAGTGTACCAAAGCCCGCTGATCGGCGTGAGCCGAATAACCTCCAAGCGTATGCACACCGGCACGGATATCATAGCGGGTTTTATTTAGGTGCACGTACCCCTGTTGTGGCCCATATTCTTGGATGATACGTCCCGGTGTCCCCACCGCTTGGTAGCCTACAAAGAGGATGTCTGTACGAGGATCTCCCAGCATCGCCTTGAGGTAATTGACGATTCGGCCCCCGGTACACATGCCACTGGCCGCAATGACAACGGCTGGCCGTCGTGACTGGCTTAGATAGTCCACTGTTTTTAAGTGGTCCGCATGGCTTTCGATCATGGTCATCTGATCGAATGCCAGCGGATGACGTCCCGCCGCGACGCGTCGCTGTGCCTCCCGATCCCAATAGCGGCGCATTTGACGATAGAGATCCGTCATTCGGGCAGCCAAGGGCGAGTCGAGTATCACTTCCAAACCAGACCACCGCAGTCCGGGATGCAGCACTTCGGTACCGGCGCGGTGGATGAGATGCTCGAGGTCATAGAGAAGTTCCTGGGTACGACCGATGCTAAAAGCTGGAATGAGAAGGGTCCCGCGATCGCGTAAGCACCGCACCAATAGGCGCTGTAACCGCGCTCGCCGCAACCTGCGATCCTCGTGCAGCCGATCGCCGTAGGTGCTTTCTAGGACCAGGATATCAGTGCCATAGGGGGATCGGGGCGCTGGCAGTAGCGGCGTGTAAGGCCCCCCAAGGTCGCCGGAAAACACCACACGGAGGGAGTGCTCCGATCGGGCTCGACTGCTTACTGCCCGGGCACCTTCTGCCTTGCCTTGAATGTGGCACTCGATGAAGGCAGAACCGAGAATGTGCCCCGCGCGCCGAAATCGCACCCGCAAAGCATCCTTGCCAAGCCCCGGAAGCGGTATTGTCGTCCAACTGTCGTACACTTGGGGAATAATCAGCGAGTCGAGGAACTTCAGGATCCGGCCCACCTGACCTTGGTTCAGCGCATAACCAAGTTCTAAGGCATCTTCGAGGACGACCGGCAGCAGCAGCGCGCTTGGCTCAGTAACATACACTCTGCCTCTAAAGCCAGCGGCCAATAGATAGGGTATGCGGCCGATGTGATCGATGTGGCAATGGGTAACCAACAGGGCCCGAACCCTGCGGATATCAAATTCGATGTCGAGGCGAGCCGATTGTGCCCCACGCGAAGATTTCTCTGCACCTTGAAACAACCCGCAGTCGATGAGCACGGAGTTATTGCCATCGACGACCAATTCATGGCATGACCCAGTGACACCGTCGGCGGCGCCGTGGTGTAGGATATGAGGATAGGGTTCGTCCATAAACCTTCGCTGCACAGCGTTCGATCCTGCGATCCCGACGCCGCCCAAACAGCCGTTGCCTATGATTCTGCCGAAATCGACCAAACGTGTCACAACTTTAGCCGACACGCGCAGCCCTACGGCGGCAGTCAGGCGTTACCGACCGAATTCTATTCCGAGCCATACACAGGCAGGACATTCGGCATGTCACGCAGCCACGGATAGGCTCGATCTTTCTCGGACAGCAGGGGTTCCATTTGCGGCCAGTCAATCCCAATCGCTGGATCGTCCCAACAGACTCCGTACTCGTCTCCTGGCGCGTAGAAATCGGTGCACTTGTAGATCACATCCGCAATGTCACTCAAAACACAAAAACCGTGAGCGAAACCGGGAGGCACATAGAGCTGGCGCTTATTTTCTTCGGACAGTGCCACAGCGGTCCATCGTCCAAATCGCGGAGACCCCTTACGAATGTCTACCGCGACATCCCAGACCTCTCCCCGAACCACTCGCACCAGCTTACCCTGAGGATTCTGGAGTTGATAGTGAAGTCCCCGTAGCACACCCTTTGTCGAACGAGAATGGTTGTCTTGCACGAACCGCTCGAGGATCCCAAGGCTAGCAAACCTCCTCTCCTGATACGCTTCAAAGAAAAAGCCGCGATCGTCCTGATGTACATCCACGGCGACCATCAACACTTCTGGGAGCTCGGTAGGAATTACGTTCATACTTCCTTGTCCTCCACACAGGCGCTCTAATTTAGTCTCGAAAATAACTCCCCGGGAAGCTTTCCGTAATCAGGATAAAGGGCCTGCTCCGGGTAAATATTCGATAAGTTCTCGATATGAGCTCAGAATCTGGCGGCTCACCAAAAAACTTTCCCATATCCACGGCCTTCTGCAACGAACACCGTACGATTTCTCTGAACGTCTCTAATCTTGCTTGAATCATCAGCTTGCCCAATGGTTCTTGGGTGGTTATCAGATCCTCTCTCAAGTCAGGGTCCAGACGGTCGAGAACCAAGAGCGACGTTGCATGCAAATAGTTCTTTGCGCTTCTAGTCCCTCGCAGTAGAACCTCTCGATGCAACACTTCGGTATGTGTTGCGATGTCCAGGTGCGGAATCGCCTTAGGGACCGTCAGATTCTCCTGCATGAGCTTGACAATTTCGATAGGCTCCCAAACGTAGGCTTCCAAAATGTCAGTCAAAGTCCCATCCGTAGTCAAGAGAATGCGTTGATATGACGAGAGCTTCTGGAGATTAATTCCACTATTCAAGAGTGCCACTTGCAGATCGGGGCGAAGCATATTTTGAAAAACACTCCTCCGAAATAGCATCCTCACTAGGACGTCTGCAGACTTCGTGATCGTTCCTGAAACCTACAGGCGCCGGAGGCTGCAATCTAGCAAAACCCAACACCGGGGGGTGCACCGCCCACCAGGTGTGATCTCGAGTAGTGAATAGGATAAGATTTGACGTACCGATACACCACCGCAACCAAAGCCGCAAGCGACGAGGTCATTCTTAAAGATTGTTCCAGTTGCCACAGCATCCGGCGCGGCATTCCGAACATTGCCTCCACCAAGCTCTGAGATGAATCATATGGATGAAGCCCCCGAACAGGTTAAGCAGACAAAGGCCACCGTCTCCGAACTAAAGCCATCCGCACCCGCTTCTGCGGCGGCGAAGCCAGTACGGCATCGGGAGCCTGCACCAAAGGGCCAACACGTCAGTAAACAGGCAGCACAATTCGATCTAGATGCGCCTGATCTCTATCTTAACCGAGAATTGACTTGGCTGAGCTTTAATCAGCGGGTGCTGCATGAGGCCGAGGATCCACGGACGCCGTTACTCGAGCGAGTGAAATTCCTAGCCATCTTCAGCAACAACCTCGATGAGTTTTTCATGAAGCGCATCGGCGGGCTCAAGCACCAAGTTGCCGCCGGCGTGCAGCAGCCAACGGTAGATGGCCGTACGCCGGCCCAGCAGATCGTGGAGTGTCACGCCGTTATTCGGCGTATGCAAATTGCGCAGGAAGCCACCTACCAAGACCTCTTGGGGCTCCTCGAGCAGAACGATATCCGCATCGTGCGTTACACGGATCTGGATTCCAAACAACGGGATGAGCTCAGAGAACGCTATGTGAACAACATCTTTCCCGTTGTTACACCGCTGGCGATGGATCCGGCCCACCCGTTCCCCTTTATCTCCAATCTGGCGCTGAATCTGCTGGTGACACTGCGTTACCCTGGCGGCACTACATTGCACATGGCCCGGGTTAAAGTTCCGGTTAGCAAGGACGTTGCACCGCGGATGCTCGCGGTGGGCAATAGCCACACATTTGTGACGTTGGACGATGTCATTGCCAATAACTTAGACCTCCTGTTCCCGGGGATGGAAATCGAATCCTGCGATCTCTTTCGGGTAACGAGAAACGCCAACGTGGAAATCGACGAGGAGGAGGCAGATGATCTTCTGGAAATGATCGAGAGCGAGCTGCGCGAGCGCCATTTTGCGCCCATTGTGCGCCTCGAAATTGTGACTGGCATGAATCCGACCCACCGCGGCATGCTCGCAGCGGAGTTGGGCCTGGACGAGGAGGTCGATGTCTTCGAGGTTCAAGGCATGATGGCGATGCGTGATCTATTCGAGATCGCTGGGCTAGACATTGCCGAATTGCACGATCCGCCCCACCATCCCATCGATCACCCCCGTTTGGCCGACGACCGGCGCAACATCTTCCACATAATCCGCGAGCACGGTCCTCTATTACTACAGCATCCGTACGAGTCATTCCGAACCTCGGTGCAGCGCTTCCTGTTGACCGCTAGCAAGGACCCGAAGGTTCTCGCTATCAAGATGACTTTGTATCGAACATCGCCTGGCGGGAACGTCATCAAATCCTTGGTAGCGGCGGCACGAAACGGCAAGCAGGTGGTGGTATTAGTGGAGCTCAAGGCGCGATTTGACGAGGCTGCAAATATCCGCTGGGCGAGACGTCTGGAGCAGGCCGGAATACATGTCACCTACGGTGTCGTCGGCCTCAAAACACATTGCAAAACGATCCTGGTCATACGCAAGGATTACAACGGCTTGCGCCGCTATGTTCACATCGGCACAGGCAATTACCACGCCGAGACCGCCCGCCTCTACAGCGATCTGGGCATGCTAACGACCCAAGAAGCCATAGGCGAGGATTTGACCGAGCTGTTCAATTACTTGACCGGTTACTCGCCGCCGTTACGGTACCGTAAAATCCTCGCAGCCCCCAAGACGCTCAAGAAGGCTCTCTTGGAAAAGATCGATCATGAGATCGCTCACCAGATCGCGGGTGCGGGTGGCCATATTCAGTTCAAAGCCAATGCCCTCGAAGATGCTGACATTACCAAGGCCCTCTATCGCGCTTCTCAGGCGGGTGTCAAAATAGATCTCATCTTGCGCGACACGTGTCGGTTGCGCCCCGGCATCCCGGGCCTCAGCGAAACCGTTCGCATAGTAAGCATTATCGGGCGCTTCTTGGAGCACACGCGTATCTATTACTTCAGAAACGCTGGAAATGAAGAATACTACATCGGGTCGGCAGACCTTATGAAACGCAACCTAGAAGGTCGCGTTGAGGTTCTCGCTCCCGTCGAAGATTCGGAGCTACGCCAAGACCTACGCCTGGCCGTCGACGCTCAACTCAGTGATCGGCGAAGTGGGTGGGACATGCAATCCGACGGAACCTATATCCAGCGTCAACCCGTCGACGCTACCAATAAACGAGGTTGTCAGGAGGTGCTTATTGGTGTTGCCGAAACCCGCTTAGCGGCAGCGGGAAAAGACAAGCAAAGCAAAGTTCGGAAAAAGCTCGTCAACCGTTTTCACAAGCGACTGCAAACCCTCGACAAGAACTAGCCGCCACAACCCGGACCCCACAAGCCCAAGCCGCAAAGAGTAACGACCATCCGCCGCTATTATGCGCCGCGAAGGGTAGTTAATGCGCGCAAGACGTCGTGCCGACTGATCTGACCAATCAGGCGATTCTCTTCCATCACGGGATAGCGACGGTACTCGTCCTGCATAAACATTTCGGCCACTTCGAGTATGCTCGTCTCCGCCTCCACGGTCTTGGCATTGCGGCTCATGAATTCCGATACCCTCCCTCCCCATTCACCATGGTAACTCGCCTCCAGAGCGACTCTTAGGCAGTCCTTCTGAGAGAGAACTCCAACCACATTACCCGTCTCATCAACCACGGGGGCCCCCGAAATCCGGTGGTCTACTAACACCTGAATAGCGTTCAAAACATCCATGTGCGGAGTAAAAGTGACAAGATTAGCCGACATATAGTCTTTCGCCAAAACTGATCTAAGCATATTTGCCCCCTCTCCGAATGATAATGCCGCTCATCGTGCCTCTGGGCTGAAGCTCAACCTCAGCGGCACTCTTCGCGCGCTTGTTTTTCCCGTTTACACACACCGGCACAGGCTAAACAACTGTCATTCATTCCTTTCACGCCATTTAGCCCGCCACACGTGCCGCGGATACTAGGCCGGCCGCAAAGAACGCCAACTGCCATGCCGGCGAAAATAAACAGCATCACGATAAAGCTTACAAGAATGGTCATCATGTGTTGCTTCTCTACTGAGGTAAGTACTCTTGAAAGGCGGTTGTGCTGCGCTCATCAAAGCCCTTACCTTGTTTGACGAGGAAAAAGGCCGCTAAGTTCTCCCGCTCTGCTAGCTGAAACCCAGCTTCTGGCCCCAAAATCATTAATGCCGTCGCCATGGCATCCGCCTGCATGGCAGAGGGGCTGATGACGGTCACGGAGGCTAAATTATGCGTTACGGGTCTCCCGGTGCGCGGATCAATTTCGTGAGTAAAGCGCTCATTGCCTACCTCGAAAAAGTTCCGATAATCCCCGGAGGTGGCTACCGCTCCTTCAGGGATATCTATGATCTCTTCCACAGTGCGCTCCGCCGGTGTTGGTTTCTCAATCCCGATGCGCCAGGGTATTCCCGCAGCTTTGTTGCCCTTGGCACGCAGCTCACCGCCCACTTCGACCAGATAATTCTGAATTTCCCGGCTCTCTAGATAGGCCGCCACTTGATCGACGCCATACCCTTTGGCGATAGCAGACAAATCTACGTATAAGTCCGGATCGTCCTTGCGAATTGCCGGTGGTGCATAGCGAACACGTAGCCGGTTATAGCCCACTTTTGCCACTGCCGCTTGGATCTGAGCATCACTGGGAATTTCGCCCCTACCGGGGCTAGGGCCAAAGCCCCACAAGTTGACCACCGGCCCAACCGTAACGTCAAAAGCACCAGCACTCAAATGGCTCACGCGCAGCGCCTCCCGCACGACAGTAAGCAACTGATTCGATACGCTAACCCAGTCGGTGGAACGGCTCTGGTTGAAGCGAGAAAGCTCCGAACTCCCATCGTACGTCGACATGCTATCATTGACCTGTCTTAAAACGGCATCAACATTGATCTTGAGTTGATCGGCCTCAACGTCCCGGGGAACATGCGCAACTTTCACCGAGTAGCTGGTCCCCATGGTGGCACCCGAAAAGGAAACAGCCGGATTCTCTCCGCTGCTTCCACCACAGGCCGCCAGCAAGAAAGTAGCAAAAAGGGAAGTTACGAGAGAAAGGTAGTGGCAAAAGCCGACATGAAACCTGGGTGCGCAGAACAATCCTTGCTCCCAGCCGTTAGACGCTGTTTTAGTAATGGCTGCGCTTATCATAGCGGCGTTGTGCGGCGGCTCACACTTTTTATGTACTTCACTGTACACTGCGATGCGCGTCGCCGTGCGCCCCTGGCGCTCACGACATTCCTAAAATAGCTTCTTAGCCGCCAAAATCATCAAGCATGATGTTTTCACGTTCGACCCCGAGGTCTTCCAGCATTCGAATGACGGCAGCATTCATCATGGGCGGACCGCAGAGATAATACTCACAGTCCTCTGGCGCCGGATGATCCGCAAGATAGCCATCATGCAGCACTTGATGGATAAATCCCTTAGGTCCCATCCAGTTGTCTTCAGGCGACGGATCCGACAAGGCAACGAACCACTTAAAGTTTTCGTGCCGTGACTGCAATCGATCGAAATCTTCCACGTAAAACATCTCCCGCTTGCTGCGGGCGCCATACCAGAAGGTCACCTTACGATCGGTATGAATGCGCCCCAGTTGATCGAAAATATGGGAGCGCATCGGCGCCATACCAGCACCACCGCCAACAAACACCATTTCGTTCCTTGTCTCCCGCGCGAAAAACTCGCCAAAGGGACCTGAAATAGTCACCTTGTCCCCGCCCTTGAGGCCGAATATATAAGAGGACATGATCCCGGGGGGCACCGAGTCGGGGGCTCCCGGTGGCGGGGTGGCGATGCGTACGTTTAACATGACTACCCCCTTCTCTTCAGGATAATTCGCCATCGAGTACGCACGAGAAACCGGCTTCGTTACCTTCGATTCGTAGCGCCAGAGATCATAGCGGTCCCAATCGTCCCGAAAGCGCGCGTCGATATCAAAATCCGAATATTTCACCTCATGAGGTGGACACTCAATTTGGATATAGCCTCCCGCACGAAAGTTCATCTCCTCACCTGGAGGTAACTCAAGCACTAACTCCTTGATGAAGGTCGCTACATTGTTGTTAGAGCGCACCCTGCATTCCCATTTTTTGACGCCGAAGACCTCGCTCGGGACTTGTATCCGCATGTCCTGCTTAACGGTCACCTGGCAGGAAAGCCGCTCCCCTTCAGTCGCCTCACGTTTTGTGATGATGGAAGATTCCGTGGGCAGGATTGATCCACCACCCTCAAAAATCTTCACGCGACACTGACCACAAGTTCCGCCGCCACCACAGGCCGATGCCACGAACAACTGCGAATCTGCTAGCGTATTAAGTAACTTGCCCCCAACCGGTACTTGCAGGGTCTTATCGTCATTGATAGTCAGGTTCACGTTTCCGGTAGCCACCAACCTTGACCGAGCCACCACGATGAGGAATACCAAAGCTAAAACAATGGCCGTGAACATGCCTACACCAATACCGATTTCGAGCATTTCGAGACCTTAAATATTTGCCAATCAAAGACGGGGGTGGGAAGCTAAAGCTCAACGCCCGAGAAGGCCATAAACCCAAGAGCCATCAGCCCGGTCATGATAAAAGCGATTCCAAGCCCCTGCAGACCATCCGGCACATCGCTGTAGCGCAGCCGTTCTCGAATGCCGGCTAGCGCGGTAATAGCAAGTGCCCATCCAAAGCCACTGCCAAGACCATAAACGACGCTCTCAGCAAAGTGGTAATCTCGCTCCACCATAAATAGAGAGCCCGCCAATATCACGCAATTTACGGTAATGAGTGGTAAAAAAATGCCGAGCGCATTGTAGAGAGCAGGGAAAAACTTATCGAGAACCATCTCCAATATCTGAACTACGGCAGCGATGATGCCAATGTAGCTCAAAAATCCCAAAAAGCTCAGATCAAGGTCTGGAAGTCCAGCCCACCCCCAAGCTCCCTCCTTCAAGGCATAAACGTAAACCAAGTTATTGATGGGCACAGTCAAAGTCTGCACCACGATCACTGCTATCCCCAAGCCGATGGCAGTCTCAATCTTCTTGGAAATGGCCAAAAAGGAGCACATCCCCAGGAAAAACGCCAACGCCATATTCTCGATGAAGACGGACTTGACGAAGAGGCTGATATAGTGCTCCATTCACACGACCTCGGTACGGTGCACCTGGCGGATTTGGTATTGAGGTTTCTCAACCTGCTCGGTCTTCCAAGCCCTAAGCGCCCAAATAAAAAGCCCAATAATGATGAAGGCGCTTGGGGCCAGCAGCATGAGTCCGTTCGGCACGTACCAGCCACCAGCGCTCGTTAGCGGAAAAATTTGATAGCCAAGCAAGGAACCCGATCCAAACAGCTCTCTAAAGGTACCCACGACGATAAGGATTAAGCTATATCCAAGCCCATTGCCGATGCCATCGAGGAAGCTGATCCACACAGGGTTTTTCATGGCAAAGGCTTCGGCTCGGCCAAGCACGATACAGTTGGTGATAATCAACCCAACGAATACCGACAGTTGTTTGCTTAAATCATAAGCAAAAGCCTTTAAAAATTGATCAACGATGATGACCAAGGACGCGATGATGGTCATCTGCACAATGATGCGAACGTTGCTAGGAATGTGCTGTCGAATCAGACTGATGGCAGCATTCGATAATGCCAATACGACAATGACTGCCAAACACATCACCAAGGAAGTATCGAGCTTCGTAGTGACCGCCAGCGCCGAACAGATACCCAGGATTTGCAGGGCAATCGGATTGTTGTCGACGAGCGGTTCTAAAAGCACTTCTCTCGCTTCACTCGCCACGGCTAACCTCCTTCAACTTTCAACACTGGTGAGCTGTCTTTCCCGAATATGCGAGAGATAAGGACCATAGCCATGGGGACCAAGCCAGTAGCGCACCAGATTTGTTACCCCTCGGGAAGTTAAAGTAGCTCCGGCAATGCCATCCACTTTGTGCTCCGCATTGGGCGTAGTCGCATCGACCGTCCCTTTGATGACCTGAATCCTCGGCAGACCTTCCTCGCCGTACACTTGCTTTCCACGCCACTTCGCATTCCACTGAGGATTTGAAACCTCAGCCCCCAAACCGGCTGTCTCGCCCTGTTGATAAAACGTGATGCCAGTCACCGTGTTGGCATCATCCTGTAGCGCAATGAATCCATACATGGTCGACCACAGCCCCTTACCGTGAACCGGTAAAATAATATATTTAAGACCACCCTGCTCGTTGCGAACCAGGTACACAAGGCCGTGTTTCGCTCGCCGCCGAATCCTTGCAATATCCTGCGTATCGGGAATCGCAATGCTGGTCTGCGGGTTCTTAGCAGCCGCTCGCTGCTCGAAGCTCGCAGGATCGATGGAATCCGCGTATTCACCAGTGGCAAATTCCACCACGCGCGGCTCCACCGACTGAAAAAGCTCCTCCACATCCGCACCTTCTTTCAGCAGGCCAGCTGACGCCAGAATATTCTTCTTCATGTCGAGTTCCTTGTTCCGCTCCTGCAGCGGCTTCAGGAATACGGCAGCGCTCGACACCAGCACCGAACACACGAGACATAAAAAGAGCGCCACGATCAGCATCTTCTGCGGCGTTTCGTTCGGCATAGTTCGGAACCGCTCGAACCATCCGATAGAGTTTGCTTGTATTGGCGACATTTCGTTAGGGAACGGTGGTGGTACGTTGTAATCTTCTACGAATATTGGCTTGAACCACAAAATGGTCGATGAGCGGTGCAAACGTGTTAGCAAACAGAATGGCTAACATCATACCTTCTGGAAAGCCGGGATTGACCACCCGTATCAAGACCACCATGATTCCGATAAGGATCCCAAAGATGAGTCGGCCGGTGTTGGTCATCGCCGCGCTCACGGGATCGGTCGCCATATAAACGAGGCCGAAGGCGTAACCACCCAACACCAAGTGCCAATACCACGGCAACGAAAACATGGGATTGGTCTGGCTGCCCATAAAATTAAAAAGCTCGGCGGTGGCAATCATTCCTACTAGCACCCCAAGCATGATGCGCCATGAAGCGATCCGTGTGTAGAGCAAAAAAACGGCGCCGATTAAACAAGCGAGGGTAGAGGTCTCACCCAGCGAACCCTGAATGGTGCCGACAAATGCGTCCATCCAAGTCATGCCGGCGTCGCGAATCGCATCCTCTCCTCCAGCGGCCCCGAGACTCAGGGCCGTCGCCCCGCTGTAACCGTCCACGGGAACCCACACGGAATCGCCTGACTGCGACATGGGATAGGCGAAATACAGAAATGCGCGCCCGGTAAGCGCGGGATTGAGAAAATTCTTACCGGTGCCGCCGAACACTTCCTTCCCGATGACCACGCCGAAACTGATGCCAAGCGCGACTTGCCACAGAGGTGTCGTCGCCGGAAGCGTCAATGTGTAGAGCATGGCGGTGACCAGAAAACCTTCGTTCACCTCGTGGTTACGCACCGCGGCAAACAGCATTTCCCAGCCAAGGCCCACCGCCATCGTAACAACGTAGATGGGGAGAAAATAAAGCAACCCGTGCCAGAAGCAAGCCCAGATACTCTGCGGATCGTAGCCGATACTCAGTGCATCAGTCAGCGCACCCCGCCAACCCGAAACCGACTGCAGGCCAAGAGATGCCATGGCCTCGTTTGCTTGCAACCCGACGTTGTACATACCCCACAGGGCAGCGGGCATGGCCGCCAAGACCACATACACCATCAGCCGCTTCAGATCGATGCCGTCGCGTGCATGGGGCGCGCGTGCGGTGACATCAGCCGGCGTGAAAAAGAACGTATCAAACGCCTCATAGACAGCATTAAACTTTTCTAGCCGTCCGCCCTTTGCAAACGACGGCTCGATGCGGTCAAAGAAACGACGAATGGTCTGCTTCATCAACCTTCCTTTTCGATCTGCGTCAGGGCGCGCCTAAGCACGGTCCCATACTCGTACTTACCAGGGCACACATAGGTGCATAGTGCGAGGTCTTCTTCATCGAGCTCAAGACATCCAAGCCCCTGGGCCTTGTCCGTGTCGCCGACCATCAGAGAACGCAGAAGCTGAGTAGGCAAGATATCCAGTGGCATGACCAGCGAGTAGGAGCCTATCGGCACCATCGCTCGAGGACTGCCCTGCTGCGAGGTTGTAATTGGAAACGCCTTTCGGCCGCGAAAAAAGCTCGAGACAAAAACATTCAACGCCGAAAATCGATCCGACCCCGGCTGAATCCAGCCTAAGAAATGCCGCTCCCGCTCCTCCGCAATGACCGAAAGCTGCGTGTGATAGCGTCCCAGAAAGCGCGCCCAACCAGCGGCCCGGTGCCCAGACAAAACCGACCCCGATATGACACGCACTTCTCCCGAGTGCAATTCACCCCGGACGAGTTCTTCAGTATTAGCGCCCAGGCGGGTACGCAATAACCGCGGCCGAACGACAGGAGGTCCTGCGAGAGCAATGACACGCTCGACCCACAGCCTACCGGTGGTGAAAAGCTTACCGATGGCGATGACATCCTGATAATTGAGGTGCCAGACCGCCTTGATAGCAGACACCGGATCCAAAAAGTGGATATGTGTTCCCGGCAGGCCCACCGGGTGTGGTCCAGTAAATTCCGCAACCTCCACCGAAGCTACGTCGCTGCTGGGGATATCGGCATCTGGATATTTGCAAACATAAACCTTTCCAGACGTCAGCTTGGAGATCGCCGTGAGGCCATGGAGAAAATCCGGCCCGTGAGCGTTGATCACCACATCGGCTCTCATCGCCAGAGGATTGCTATCCATGGCCGTGACAAAGATGGAGTGTGGCTCGGTATCCGGTGTCGGAACCTTGCTGAAGGGGCGCGTTCGAAACGCGATCCAAAGACCTGAAGCGAGCAGGTTCTCCTGAACTTGATCGGCGTTTAGATTCGCAAGCTCGTGCGGCGCATACGAATTGTAGTCTTCCTCCTCATTGCCCTCTAGCTGGATCACAACTGACTGCAGAACGCGCTTTGCGCCGCGGTTAACGCGGCTCACAATGCCGCTTCCAGGTGCCGTGTAACGAATACGCGCATCACGTTTATCGGCAAAAAGCGGTTGACCGAGGGTGACCCGATCGCCCTCTGTCACCATCATCGTTGGCTTTAAACCAACGTACTCATTACCGAGTAAGCCGACTGAGGTAACGCGAGGCCCGTCGTAGATCGCTTGCTCAGGGGCACCAAGAATGGGAATATCGAGGCCTTTCTTTGTTCTTATAAGCATCTTGGCCTTTGTCGGCAGATACGCTGAAGCGTTATTTATTCTGTTGCTCAAGGAGGAAGCCAATATACAGCAGCTATCTCAAGCTATCGTCAGCGCTGCGAAACAGCCGGCGAACGGAAAGCGAGCGGTCAAGCTTACGGATCGCGTACTTGCCTTTCTGTATAACGCCGCCCAATAAGTTTGAGCTCCCTCTCCTTGTCTACTTCTTGCTCATCAGCAGGCGGGTAAGCTAGCCCGTTTTTTCGGCGGATGCAAGCCTATCCGCATCGACCTCTAGTGGGCGGTTCCCCCGTAGAGGCGGGTACCGGTGATCATGCTGTCTCAAGTCGGAACGCGGGATCGAGCGCCATGGATGGCATGCCAAGCATGCGTCACACACAGCACCCATGGTCAAAGACCCTCGTCCGCCCTGGTGGCGGCGCTAGAGCTCGCCTCCATGCCGTTTGCGTTGCATCAGCTCGTGAATGAGCGGCGTCAACATTAACTCCATAGCAAAGCCCATCTTACCGGCAGGGATGACGATAGTATTGGGGCGGGACATAAAGGAGTTGTGAATCATGTTGAGCAGATAAGGGAAATCGAAGCGCCGCGGGTCACGCACGCGAATGACGACAAAGCTCTCGTCCGCTGTGGGGATATCCCGCGCGATGAACGGATTCGACGTGTCTACAGTAGCGACCCGCTGAAAGTTGATATGGGTGCGTGAGAATTGAGGCACAATGTAGTGTACATAGTCATGCATGCGGCGCAGTATCGTATCCGTCACTGCTTCGGCAGAATAGCCGCGCTCGGAAGTATCACGGTGGATCTTCTGGATCCACTCAAGATTGACAATGGGGACAACACCGATCAGTAAATCAACGTACTCAGCGATCTTGATATCCCCTGCGGCCACACCCCCATGCAGACCCTCGTAGAGCAGCAGGTCGCTTCCCCCTGGGATCGCCTCCCATGGGGTGAACGTCCCCGGCTCCTGTTGCCACGCCCGGGCTTCCTCGAAGGAGCGCAAGTAATGTCGACGGGTTCCGGTGCCGGCCTCGCTATAGGTCTTGAAGAGGTCCTCCAACTTATCGAAGAAATTTCCTTCAGGGCCGAAGTGGCTTAAATTACGCCCCTCCGCCCGCGCTTTACTTATTTCCACCGGCATTTCGTAGCGATCGAAGCAATGGAAGCTCGCACCCTCAACGATCACAGGGTTGACGTGCTCTCGCCGACAAATATGTTCAAAAGCGCTCTTTACCGTGCTGGTGCCAGCGCCTGACGATCCGGTAACAGCAACAATAGGATGTCCGATCGACATAGTGAGATCCTCCAAGGTGGAACTGCGGCGGGATGTGAGTTGTGTTGCCCAACGTTGCGTTTATTCACCCGGCCTATCCGAACGACACAGGACTTTAAACGGATGAGCGGTCTATCTGTGAACGCGCCGGCGGCGCTGCTGCACTCATTGGCCATTGGGTTGATTATTTTTCTAGCCTGGCTCACCGCCGCCCATGCGCTGCTCAACAAACGCGAGGACCCTCGAGCAACATTAGGCTGGGTGGCCGTATGCTTACTTTTTCCCTTTATCGGACCGATTCTGTATTTTCTGTTTGGCATCAACCGCATCCAAAGCAGAGCCCGGAAGCTGCAGCGCATTTTCGCGCCTCCCGTGTCTCATGAGCGTTGTCAATGGTCGGCGTATTCTTCATTCTCGCCGCCTTTGGTTCCCAGCGCACTGGCTACTTTGGCCCAGCTCGCCGATGCTGTGAGCGAGAGACCGCTGGTGGGCGGAAATCGCATCGAGCTTCTCTGCAATGGTGAGCAAGCCTATCCCGCTATGCTAGAAGCCATCGATTCCGCAGCCCACTCCTTACTCTTAGCTACTTATATTTTCGAGAGCAACGACACCGGCCAGCAGTTCGTGAACGCACTCGCGCGCGCGGTGGAGCGCGGCGTGGATGTGCGTGTCATGGTCGACGGCATCGGGGAGCTCTACACATTTCCCCGAATTAGCCGACTGCTAAGAAAACGCAGCGTCCCCGTAGCCCGCTTCCTGCCACCCAGGCTATTGCCTCCTGAGTTACACATCAATCTTCGCAACCACTGCAAGATCTGCGTCGCGGATGAACGCATCGGGTTCACCGGCGGCATGAACATCGGCGACCGGCATTTGGTTTCTCGTACCGAGAATACCCGACGGGTGGCAGATGTCCATTTCCAATTGACTGGACCCGTCGTCGCCCAGATGGTCGAAGTATTTCTGGAAGACTGGCAGTTCGTCACGGGGGATGAGCGTCCCCTTGCGGCTGCGCCGGCACTCGCCGATGCTGACGGAACGGCCATCTGCCGGACCATCACCGATGGCCCAGACAAGGAGCTTGATAGGTTGGCAATGATCTTGGCTGAGGCCGTATCAGCCGCCCGCCACCGGATAGACATCATGACGCCCTACTTTCTGCCACCGCGAGAGCTGATGCGCGCTTTACAGGCGGCTTCGTTGCGGGGCGTCGAAGTCAATGTCATTCTGCCGGAGCGAAACAATCTTCCGCTGGTGCACTGGGCAACGCGAAATACCCTGCCAGAGCTTCTGGAACAGGGTGTTCGCGTCCTTTATCAACCACCTCCGTTCGCGCACACAAAGCTTTTCCTTATTGATAATCAGTATGCACAGATAGGCTCGGCGAATCTCGATCCACGAAGTCTGCGGCTCAATTTTGAGCTGGCAATCGAGAGCTACGATCAGTCTTTCGCCCACCAGATAGCAGCGTACTACCAGCGCATCCACAGGCGTTGCCGTAAAGTGATGCCCGAGGAGCTGCAGGAGCGACACCTACCCGCGAGAATACGAGACGCACTCGCTTGGCTCTTCTCTCCGTATTTATGATTGAGTGGGCTGTTCTTTCGTAATCCGAGCGCTGGCGAAACCCGTAACCCGTAATACCACCGACTCGTCGTGCGCCCGATGCTACGCATGGTATGGCGCTCGCCCGCAGGAATCAGGATTCTCTCCCCTGGCTCGCTGAGTTGTCTTTAATACAACTTTTCAAGACCGCCTTGCATAGGTGGCGACCACATAATCCTCGACGATCTGCTCGAATGCTTCGACGATACCGTCACCCCGTAGCGTCGCCACCTTCTTGCCGTCCACAAAGACCGGTGCCACAGGCTGCTCCCCTGTTCCGGGCAGGCTGATACCCACATTGGCCTGCTTGCTCTCTCCAGGCCCGTTCACGACACAACCCATAACCGCCACTGACATGTTTTCCACACCGACATAGTGCTCGCGCCAGAGGGGTATCTTGGCCTGTAAGTAAGCTTGAATATTACCTGCGAGTTCTTGAAAAAATGTACTGGTAGTTCGTCCACAGCCGGGGCACGCGGTAACCAATGGCGTAAAAGCTCGTAGCCCCATCGTCTGCAGGATCTGTTGCGAAACGATCACCTCTTGGGTTCGGTCACCCCCTGGCTCGGGGGTCAAAGACACGCGAACCGTATCGCCGATTCCCTCCTGCAACAAAACGCTCATCGCGGCAGTCGAGGCAACGATCCCCTTGGAGCCCATACCGGCCTCTGTCAATCCCAGGTGCAGTGGGTAATCACACCGCGCCGCCAGATCACGGTACACAGCAATCAAATCTTGAACACCGCTAACCTTACATGAGAGTACAATTTGGTCATGGGGCAACCCGAGTTCCTCAGCGCGACGAGCGCTCTCCAGCGCAGAGACCACCAGCGCCTGTCGCGTCACCTCAAGGGCCGTACGCGGTTGTGGCGACCGGGCATTCTCATCCATGAGCCGCGTGAGCAGTGCACCATCCAGGCTACCCCAGTTAACGCCGATACGCACCGGTCGCTGATACTCCAGGGCGACCTCGATCATGGTTGCGAATTGCCTATCGCGCTTTTGACCAAAACCCACGTTGCCTGGATTGATTCGGTACTTGCTAAGCGCTTCAGCGCACTCGGGATAAGCACTGAGCAGCCGGTGACCGTTATAGTGGAAGTCTCCGACGAGGGGAACGGTGCAGCCACCGACCTGCAGTTTGTCACGGATCTTTGCCACCGCGCTGGCTGCTTCTGGGGTATTGACGGTAACTCGAACCAATTCGGAGCCGGCTCTAGCAAGTGCCAGGACCTGCTCCACGGTTGTCGCTACATCGGCGGTGTCGGTGTTCGTCATCGACTGCACCGCGATGGGGGCGGTGCCACCGACGGTTACTTCGCCAACGCGCACGGCGGCGCTTGCTCGGCGCCGGATAGGGGTATCACTCATGTTAGGACAGCACCAAAGGGGATAGGTAAGGTAAGGAGTTTAATATGTTACTCGGTCTAACTGGCGATAATAATTGAGCAACGCCTCGGCATCCAGCAGTGCGCTTATCTGCGTGCGCTGCAAGCCTTTGGATCGCAACAAAACAGCGGCGGCGTGCTCAATGGGCACCCAACCGTATCGGCTGGTCGTTGCCCAACGCGCATACCTCACGCTACGCAAGCCATTGAACCAGTGATGGAACCTTTTCAAGAACGCCTGTGGTGAAGCGGCGTTGCTTCGCATTTGAGGAAACTGCTCAATAAAGCCTTGCGCATGCAGAAATTCTGCCACGGGAACCGGTAAGGTATGTAACCAATCCTCTGCCCGTTGCTCCCTACGGGAAAGGCCAATCAGTGCGCAAAATAACAGTGCCAGATCCCGAAATACGTGCGGTGAATAGGTCAGATAGGCGCAACGGCGCCTGTTTAGCTGCTCCTCTATCGCCCGTCCGGTACCGAAAGGCACCCGCTGCGACACCCGCGCTGAAGGCAACACCCGGGTGCTTCCAAGCTCGGTGAAGCGCCCCCCTCGCATGAGCTGTTGCAAGAAGTAGAAATCCTCACCGGCGCGGCGACGATTCATACCTCCCTGTTGAACATAGGCACTGCTTCGTACTGCCATGCCCGAGCCCAGAGTATAGTGAGCATAAGGTGATCCGGCTTGTTTCAGCCCATGCTTATAGTAGCGAAGAAAGAGCTCATAGTTGACGATGGCATGTCGGCTTCTGACATCAGCGGCGCTGTCAAGGGGGTGCTCAAAATAAATCGAGCACCCAGACGTCGACGGGCAGGAAGCGAAGTGGGCAGCGATTTGCTGCAGGTAATTCGGATCGCAGACACAGTCAGCATCGAGGCTGACTATGACGCCGTCCGGTTTGCCAATAAGGCAGAAACGGGCCGCAGCAGCATCCATTCCGATCTTTCGTGCCAATCCCACGCCGGCGTGGCGACTCGGAAGATCATGGTAGTGGGTCAGATGAAAAGCGATGCCACGGCGGCGCGCCTCTATTTCACGGGCTAGGATCCAGGCTTTTGCCTGCGCAAACGTCTGATCATTGCGAGCGTGAACTATCGGCTGATCGTGTCTCGAAGCATTGATGACTACGATCACCTCGATATCAACTGACCCATCTTGACAGGCCCAAAGCGACTCCAGGGTCGAGATGAGACAAGGCTCGTCATAGCAGGGAATAACCACAACGAGACCGAGAGCAACACTCGGTGGGACGTCGATCCGGCAAGGATAACGTTGATGTTTAAGTAGGTATTGCTTAATTTGGTCAAGTTGCTCACGATGGCCCATAAGGTTAGGTCCTGCGGGCGGCACCAGACATCATTACGCCCCAGTGCGCAGGATCAGCATGCCGATGCCAAGAAGATCCATGGATCTCATGTTTGCCACCGACCCGGCCTGGGTCGATGTGATTATCGAGAATTTCGATAGATTTCTCTGTGATCACGCGAACTGTGAACGCAAGGCTTCGGCGCTTGCCCTGAGCATGGTGGTAAAATATCCCGATAGAATCAGCATAATCCGGCCGCTGATTAGCATCGCCCAGGAGGAGCTTGCCCACTTTCGCAGCGTTTATGAGCTCATGGAAACGCGTGGCCTGCAAATCCTCGCCGATAGCCAAGACCCCTACGTTCAGCAGTTAGTCGCCGTCGCCCGTCATGGCCGCGAGCAACGTTTCCTCGACCGCATGCTCATTTCGTCACTGATCGAGTGCCGCGGTGCCGAGCGTTTTCGCCTCATCTCGCAACGGCTAGAAGATCCTTTGCTCAAGAGATTCTATCGTGATCTTGGCGCATCTGAAGCGAAGCACGGTCACCTCTTTGTCGAGTTGGCGCTTAAGTATTTTCTGCCGAGCATTGTCTATCCGCGGCTCGCAGAACTGGCAACGAATGAAGCGCACATCATACGCCAACTTCAATGGCGACCAGCCCTTCACTAAGGATCCACAAGCGCCCTCACTCGCCCTTTAAATAGGCTGAAATAAGGTTTCGGTCAATTACCTGCAACGTGCTGCAGTGCCATTGTCCTTCAATCCTCGCCTCAGCTTGACATAGTGTAATTGTTACACTATTTTAGTGTTCCGTATACACTAACTTGACGCTGACGAATGCTCGCTCCCAAACCTTACCCTAAGGCAGCAATCAGCGTGGATGTTGTCATCTTCACCATTCACGAGGGAGCTCTCCAGCTGCTGCTCGCCAAGCGCCAGCGCTCGCCGTACGAAGGAAAATGGGCGCTTCCAGGGGGAATCGTGGATCTGCAAGAAGATCTTGAAGCAAGCGCCTTACGGCACCTCCGAGAGGAAACGGGTCTCACCGGCGTCTATTTGGAACAGCTCTACACCTTTGGTAATCCCTCCCGCGACCCGCGGATACGAGTGGTCTCGGTAGCCTACTATGCGCTCACTCCCGCGGCTCACTTATCCACACAGATCAATCTGGATCATGACCGGCTGCGTTGGTTTACCTTCACGAAGCGCCCTAGTCTCGCCTTTGACCATAACGCTATTGTCGACTGCGCCCGCCAGCGACTTGCAGCCAAGCTTGCCTATTCGACCATTGCCCTACAATTCTTGCCGGAGCGGTTCACGCTGCGAGACTTGCAAAACGTCTACGAGATCATCCTCGGCCGAGAGCTCGATAAGCGCAATTTCCGCAAGCACGTGCTTGCCCTGGATCAAATAGAAGAAACTGGTGAGGAACGCCGCAACGGCAATCACCGTCCTGCCCGCCTATACCGCATGAAACGGCCAGGGCAGGTTGAGGTCATTAAGTAGTCTGCTAGGAGGAGTCAAACGATGAATGCACCGTTTCGGGTGCCGATCGAGGTTCCCAAGGTCCCTGTCATAAATTCCACACCATCCATTGCCGAACACAAGGCGTTGATGGCGCGCGCGCGCGCGCTGCTGACCGAACAAAATGCGGTGTTGGTGGCTCATTACTACACCGATGCCGATCTGCAGATCTTGGCAGACCAAACAGGCGGCAACGTCGCAGATTCACTGGAAATGGCTCGTTTTGGCCGCGATCACCGCGCTTCGACAATCGTGGTCTGTGGCGTACGCTTTATGGGGGAAACCGCCAAGATTCTCAGCCCTAACAAACGCGTGCTCATGCCTAACCTGGACGCTACCTGTTCGTTGGACCTCAGCTGCCATCCCGATGCCTTTGCCGGTTTCTGCGATAACCATCCGCATCGAACAGTGGTCGTGTATGCCAATACCAGCGCCGCGGTAAAGGCGCGAGCCGACTGGGTGGTAACTTCGGGAATTGCTTTGGAGGTCGTGCAACACCTGACATCGAGGGGTGAGAAAATCATTTGGGCACCCGATCGCTTTCTCGGTGCTTATATTCAACGCATGACCGATGCCGATATGCTGATGTGGCACGGTTCCTGTGTCGTTCACGAACGCTTCAAGGCGGAAAGCCTGAAACGACTTAAGAAACAGTGGCCCGAGGCAGTGACACTCGTACACCCCGAATCGCCGCCGGACGTCATCGATCAAGCGGACGTCGTCGGATCGACCGCGGCTCTGATTAACGCCGTCAGAGCAATCGATGCGCCCGCCTTCATCGTCGCCACGGAGAGGGGCATCTTTCACAAGATGAAAGAGGCTGCACCAGCAAAGCTACTCATGGAAGCGCCAACGGCTGGCGAGGGAGCCACCTGTGAAAGCTGCGCACGGTGTCCGTGGATGGCAATGAATGGCGTTCGTGAGCTGATCTCCGTTCTCGAAACCGGAAAAAATGCGATTCATATCGATGAAACGATCCGTCAACGGGCGATCATCCCATTAAACCGCATGCTCGAGTTTGCCAAACGCAGAACCATACGTGTTCGCGGAAACGCATGACTAGCCAGCGCATAGTCCGAAACTGACCATGCCCGGCACTGCTGGGGATCCCGCCGCGATAGATGGTGACAGCCTAGCAAAGTGCCCTCAGCCGCCCTCTTCGGCATCAAGTGACGGATCCATATCAATGACGAGGTACTGCACACCATCTTGAAGCTCTACCAAGACAACCGGATAACAAGCGCGATCGTGTGAGGTGTCCACCACCACCCCATGCGAGCCTATATCGCGATGTGATGGATCGACGATCGACAATTGCCCTGAGTCCACTTGAACATACCCCAGGGTCGTATACTTGGCGCTGCCACGCATGCTTTCCACTCCAAAGTGCATCAATCCATGTCGAAGCACCCTTGAGCTGTGATCGGACTACCCTCGGACATGCCAACCAGGCTAGAGGCCAACTTGCATCCCCCTCAGCATCCGGCGAGCGCTTCTGTGCCACTAACACCCAGCAAACCTTATACCTTATCTGTCTTCAAATTCTGAGCGAGAACATCTTCCAGACGGACACCTTCCCGCAGCAAGCAGGTTTCAACTTCTCTGATGCCAAAACTGTCACGAGATTCGCACGCGGCTTTGATCGACTCGCCCTGTATTTAAAAGACTTTATGCCGTATGGTATTAAACGTGGGCTAACGTACGGGGCAACGCTGCACGATATCGGGAAAATAGAAATACCCGATCGAACACTTAAATATAGAGAGGAACTCTTGTGACCTTTGAACGCAGGCTAATACACTCTCATCCGCAAAGAGACGGGGGACAATCAGGATGTCCGTGTTGACAGATGCTCACTCACCGACGCAAGCTTTGTGATCAAGGTTTTTTGAAAAGCTTTAGTAAAACGTACCTGGCAGGGAAGCGAAGCCCATTCGGCAATGGGAGAATCAAACTTAAGTGCCAGAACTGATTTTACCGCTGTAACGGAGGCCGACCGAAGCTGCCCAGACAGATATCCCATCTCACCAAAACAATCTCCTTTCTCAATCGTTCCGATACGCGTCCCCCCTTTTGTGACAGATCCCTGCCCCGAGGCGATCACGAAAAACGCCCCTGATTCATCTCCCTCGCTGATTATCAGCTCCCCAGGAGAGTAGCTCTCCCAAGTCACCACCTCGACCACCTCGGAGATTTCGGCGTCTGCAAACTCTCGGAAAAAATAGAGACTCTTGACAGTACTCACCTTATCCTCGAAAGTCATCGCTGCAGCAGTGATACCTGGCAACTGTTCTAGCGCTCTCAGTGCAACAGCAAGATCCGCAGCCATCTCGCTGCCGGTTTGATACCGAATACTCAAGTCTTTGCTGAGCGCGCGGCTTACGACAGAAGCCAAGAGGTCAGGGACTTCCGATCGAATGCTTCGGATGGGTACCGGATCTTCCGTGAGTATCTTATACATGAGCGCCGAAATTCCCTGCGCATCAAAGGGTGGTTTCCCCGTCAGCAACTCGTACACAACTACCCCAAGGCTGTACAGATCCGCTTGGCCTGTTACGGCCTCGTCTGTCGCTTGCTCTGGCGCCATGTATCGGGGGGAGCCGAACGTGCCAAGAATCTGAGTCCGGTCAGTATGGGTGCGCTGGGCAACCCCAAAATCCACAATCTTGACCACTCCGTCAGCAGTTAGCATGATGTTAGCCGGCTTGATATCGCGGTGGGTCACGTGCCGGCGATGCGCATAGTCGAGTGCCTCCGCGCACTGCTGAACGATATGGGCTACGGTCTCCAGCGGCAACAAATTGGCCTCATCACAATACTGCCGCAAGGTATTGCCCCCATCGACATATTCCATCACGATGTATGGTTGCTTGTTGTCTTCCCCCGCATCAAAGACCTTTAAGATATTCGGATGATCAAGCGATCCTGCTGACTGAGCTTCGTTGAAAAAGAGGCGGCGCGCAAGCCTACTGGAGCCCTCGTCACTATTATTATTAGAACAAATCTTGATGGCAACGCGCCTGTCAACGAAGGGATCATGCCCAATATACACAACCCCCATGCTGCCCCGACCTGCAATACCTAGAATTTGATATTTACCAATCTTCTCAGGAGTAGGCTGCATGGGCGTCTTTCAATGGCACAAATTATTGCACAAGCTCAATCAGCCAAAGCCAGCTTTTCAACAGGCTCATTGCACATTTCGAAAATCAAATCGTCGGTGCGATTCCTGTTCTCGATCCAACGACCTTGAGCATAATCTACGCCAATCTCGCGTACGCGCTGAAGTATTTCCTCGTTTTCCACGTTCTTCGCTACGGTTTTCTTGCCCATAAAATGGCCGATCTCGTTGATAGATTTAACTACCGCAAAATCGCTTGAGCTTTCCATAATATCCTTTACGAAAATGCCATCAATTTTTATATAGTTGAACGGCAGTTCCCTCATGAAGCTGTAAGAAGCATCGGCTCTACCAAAATCATCTAAGGTAAAACGACAACCAAACTCTTTTACCGTTCGAATCAAGCTCGAAGCGTTGGTTAAACTTGCCATCATGGACTTTTCAGTGATTTCGAAGCATATCTTTCCCGGCGGTACTTTAGTTTCCGTGAATTGCTCTATCAGGTAATCCGTAAAACTTGCATCGGCAAGCGATTGCGTAGATAAATTAATCGCCATGCTACCGAGCCCGCGTAGAGCGCTTTTGTGCGTCCCCAACCAACGAAAAACCTGGGCGACAATTTGACGATCCAGCACTGGCAGTTGTTTACGATGCAGCGCTGTTGGTGCGATGTCATTCACAGGCAACAGGTTTCCATATTCGCCTTCCAGACAGAGCACGACCTGATAGTGGGGATTGTTGGAATCTGCGTTGCGAATTGGCTCTATTCGCTGACAAGTTAGCCGAAGGCGGCTTTCTGCCAGCGATCGATCGACGTCGATGGCTTGGTGTTCGTTGTCTCCCTGGCAAATCCTCGGTGCGCTTTCGGCCTTGTAGGCGTGGTCAGACCCTTGGTCCTCATCTGTGATTGGCGAGCAGCTCTTGGTAGCTGCTTCTAGCAAACCGGCGGCAGTGAGGTTGCCGCCTGTGATCGGCACCAGACCCACATGACCGGCGGCAGAGAGCTCTTGGTCACGCCAGCTAACCCGATACTGCTGTAGAGTCTGGCGAAGCTTTTCGGCCAACCGGTAGCCATCTCTTTCTTCACAGTCCTCGAGCAAAGCCCCGAATGCATCATCCCCTGTGCGAGCCACGATCGCATTGGTGCTGAGGTTTTGTCGCAGCACATCGCCGATCCTCCGAAGCAACTCCTCTCTCGCCAAAGGCGCCTGTTCCGAATTAATGGACTGATCCATCTCCAGTCGCAACCAACACAAAACATGGTGCCGATTTCCATCGCTAGCCTCTTCCATGACTTGCGCCAAATACCGATGAAACTCTTTGAGATTTAGGAGACCAGTCACCGGATCGTGGGTTGCATGATGCTCAATGCGCTCGTGGATCTTTCGTAGGCTGGCATACACAGCCCTGTCGACTACTGCCCCAGGAGATGCCGCCGCAATGGTCAAACTTCCGCGATGAAGTTGCATGGCTAGCTCTTGCAGGTTCAAGGTGGCCAGCTTTTTACCTAATTGATCTACGAACACGCAAGGATTATGGCCGTCGCCGACCCACACCAAAGTGCCGCGCTGGGGATTCCGAGAGCCGACGCCAAGTGTTACGACATCGCCCGCATTCAGTCGCTTGGCCTGAGTTAGCCAGCCTAACCATTCATCGGAAATCTGCCGCGCATTGGTGCGCACAATGGGGCTCATCTCCTTCCCGGTCTTCTGTCTGGCTTTGACAAACGCCTGCTGTTCTTCTCGCGCCTTGACAACTTGAGCAACATTAGCCGCATACAGTTCATTTTGTTTCGACAGAACTGCCGCAAGTTGACCCTGAACCGCTGCGAACAAGCGATCATCTATAATTTGCTCACCTTCAATTTGCTCAATAACGCGGTTAACCTCGGCAACAATTTCATGGCCCTCTTTGCCGCCTTCTGCAAAGAGCGCCGGCTTTATCTGCGCAATTTGATTTATCAATTGGTTCGCGGGGTGAGACTGCGAGGACAAGAACTTCTCATCCATGATCGTGGTCTGGCCCAGAGGGATCGCCAGACGCTGGATCCAAGATTTCGCGTCCTCGCAAACCAAAGGATCCTCTGTAATGGTAGACAAAATCTGGTCTAAGAAATCAACATCATCAAGGCGCTGTTCGGGAATGTAAACCTGTTCAGTGCCGCTTTGGCAAGCTTTCAAAGATGCTAACAGTCGCTCCTTCAAAGTTGCCTGTGACCTCTGCTGAGGTTGCGGATAAACGGCGGGTTCACTGTTGCAAAGCGCACCCTCACGCTCGCCCTTATCGCCGTTTGCGCGCGCCGAGCAGGCAAGCTGCATTGTTGATTCTACGAGCGCCGACGAGTCAACCGTGTTGCCCGTTGTTTGATGCGTTAGTCCGCGTGCCAGCTGCAGCAACGTGCGCGCCGTTCCGTAGGCAGGATTCGGGCTCACTGTCCCTGGCCTACCTGCCCCAGGGTGATATGCCCAAGATCCTGCTGGCTCCGATCGCGGATGAGCGGCTAGACCCTCTCGGTGTAGCGGCCGTGCAGCGGCCAACGCCTCAGCAGGCGCACCCTCTCCTGCACCTGTAGGTTCGACAGGGAGGCCGCCCCTCCAACTAGAACCCTCCGCAGATAACGGCGAACCGCTTGCCAGCTCGGCCGTCTGACCGGCATCCAACATCGGCAAAGTCACGTCCTGCGACCCACCGGACTGTTGCGAACCCCATACCGATGTCGATGCACCTCCTGGCAGCGCAGTTGCGCAATGAGGGTCAACCCTACCTTTCCGAGGCATAGCTGTGGGCAACACTTCCCGTGCGGCAAGTGCCGTATTGAGCTCGTTATAGACACCGCCAAGCTCCGCAACAACACAATCGTCAAAAACCCGATAGATAAGCTGCATCACTGCTGGCTGGATATCCGACTCACGCAAGGCATTTCGAAAAGCATGACAAACCGCCGCCGGTCCCACCGGGTTGTTCGCCTTATCCACCGGCACCTGAACCCCAGAGGAATAGTGCTGTTCAATCTCCCTCAGAAGCCCCTGATACCGAGGCTCGGCCTTCGCTATGATTTCTCCAATCGCCAACAGGTCTTCAAGATCTTCTTTCTCCAATAGCGATAGCTCAGCTGGACAAGCGTCTTCGAGCTTTTGCTCGGGGTTGCATTGCCCGTTCCCCATGCGATTGAAGCCTTCCAACAAATGGTCTGAAAACAGACGCTCGATCAGGCCTTTTAGTTTCTCAAGCTCCGTTATCGCATCGAAGTGGGCAGACTGCTGCAGATTGTTGCTGGCCTGACGAGCAGCTAACAAAAGCCGTTCATTGATGTTCTCGAAGAAGGATTGGATGAGAGGAAGAAGTCGCCTTGACAATACATCACGGGAAAGCACAACCACAGCCTCATCCGCGCTTGCCCCTTTCGACCCATCGGAAAGCGAGGCTATCCGAGCAAGCCCCTCGAGCACTTTCAGGGCTGCAGCATCAGGATTTGAGAAGGCGACTCCCATGCCTCCCTCGAAAGCGCGTGCGACGACGGCGTGCAGCTTGAAATATCTTGAATCGGACCCAATCGGCACAGAAAACTCGATGGTTGCAGCGTCGCCCTTGGGGATCGATCCAGGGTTGGCAAACGGAGATTGAGCAACGTCATCGAGCGGCGTCAAAAACATGCCGCCAGCGCAAAAGTCGCGAATCTTACAAGCCCGCGAGGCGAAGCCACCCACCGTTATCATGGCATCGAGATGGAGTAGGTGGCGGGGATGAGCGCGTCGGTCCACGACCAGGGGCTTGATAGGAGGCTCTAAAAAACGTCGGGTGAGATGACTCCTTTTTATCGGCACAAAACGACTACAGCTTTAGAACTGCCTTTCCCTTCGGTGCCGCAAAAGCAATTATGGGAAGTCGGCCTCTTGCCACGAGACAGTTTGGCTCTGGAGAGAACTGAGTACTTACCTCAAGCTGAGAACCAACTCTAGCATCTCCTGTGCATGCCTTCCCGGCGACACCCCATACCGGGCATAGCGTATCATGCCATGCCGATCGATGATGAAAGTCGATCGAAGAATGCTCAGCACCCTAAGACCGTGCTTTTCCTTCTCCTGCAACACACCATAACTTGAGCAAGCTTCGCCATCGACGTCAGCCAGCAGGTGAATTTTCAGCCCGAACTTGTCGCGAAACGCTTGATGACTGAAACAATCATCCTGACTGATTCCAATTACCCAGGCTCCTGCCTCCTCAAATGCGTCGAGAAGCTCAGAGAACTCAGTAGCCTGAAGCGTACAGCCCGGTGTATCGTCCTTAGGGTAGAAATACAGCACGAGGATTTTGTCGGAGAAATCCGTAAGTGCCTTCATCTCCATGTCTGCGTTCGGCAGCCAAAAGTCAGGAGCGCGGTCCCCAGCCTTCAGCATGGTCTCCACCTCCGCGTCATAGGTGAGGTAACCGGAATGGTAAATCAGCCAAGAGGAGGATTAGGATGTAGTCATATCTAATTTAATCCTCAAGTAACCCCCAGCTTTCCCCTAGCTCCCAAGGTGCCTAGCGACGACACCACCTTGGGACACGAATCCTAGTGAATGGCGCCTTGGGATGCAAAGCTTTCTTGCCGCGTCGGAGCCTTATGCACAATGTTGTTGTAGTCTAGGCTTGATCATCGCCATCACCTAGTTCATAAGAGACAAAAGACGTATTCTCCAAATTATTTTCCGAGGGGTTCGATGCTATGAGTGCGCAAGGCGAAGTCTGCGTGTACATTGGGGAGGGGCTCAAGCGTTATGGGTTTGGCCAAGGTCACCCCTTCGGTCCCGACCGTATGGACGCTTTCTGGAGTAACGTACTAAGAGAGGATCTCGAAAAAGCAGTTTGCAGGGTCGAGCCGAAACAGGCAACACTTGAAGATATTCAACGCTTCCATACCAAAAGCTATGTAGAGCGCGTCATTGCCCAGTCCCAGACCGGTACTGGTCTGCTCGATTATGGCGACACACCCGCCTTCAAGGGCATTTTTGAAGCGGCCTCTTTCGTCGTCGGCACCACTGTGGACGCCTGTGAGCGGCTGATGACAGGAGCCTGCCTACGAGCATTCACGCCGATTGGCGGACTCCATCATGCACGCCGAGACTCGGCTGGAGGATTTTGCGTGTTCAATGATCCGGGCATCGCCGTGGAAATGCTTCGTACACGTTTCGGGCTACATCGATTAGCCTATGTTGACATAGACGCACACCACGGTGACGGCATGTACTATGCGTTTGCTGAGGATCCCGATGTTTTTATTGCAGACATCCACGAAGATGGACGCTTTCTGTATCCGGGCACGGGCCATGCGACGGAAACGGGGACGGGGGCCGCACGCGGCACTAAGCTCAATATTCCAATGTTACCGGATGCCGATGATTCCTCTTTCATGCAAGCCTGGGCTAAAGTCGAAGACTTCATAGATGATGCCCAACCCGAGTTTATCTTCTTGCAGTGTGGCGCAGATAGTCTGGCGGGTGACCCTATCACTCATCTGCGTTATACAGCCGCAGCACACGCCCACGCTGCCCGACGACTGTGTACGTTAGCAGACAAACACTGCGAAGGCCGACTGCTCGCCATGGGCGGAGGAGGGTATAATCGACATAACCTTGCTATCGCTTGGACTGCCGTGGTAAGGAGTCTCCTCGCAAGTAGGACATGAGATTCATTGGCGTGCGGGCGTTTGAGCCTCTTTCAAAGAGCTTGCGGCACCGGCAGAGCAAAAGGCCAACGCGGCACAAAACGGTTGGAAGCCGCTTCGAAACGCCGCTATGACACGCACAGTAGTTCAATTTTTTTGAAGCGGTTTCGCAACCATCGCTCCGCGCATAGCAATGCCGCTATGGCAAGCGCAGTAATGTTTGAAGCAGCTTCTTACTTGGAGAAGACATGTTTTCAAAAGACATGACGATCGCGGGCTTCGATGAAGCACTGTGGAATGCGATGCTCGCCGAGCAGCGGCGCCAGGAAGAACATGTCGAGCTGATTGCGTCGGAAAACTACGCCAGCCCCCGTGTACTGCAGGCGCAGGGCTCGGTGCTCACCAATAAGTATGCGGAAGGCTATCCAGGACGACGTTACTACGGCGGCTGTGAGCACGTGGATGTTGCCGAGCAGCTCGCCATCGAGCGTGCGCGGCAATTGTTCGAGGCCGATTACGCCAACGTACAGCCACACTCCGGCTCCCAAGCAAATGTGGCTGTGTACCTGGCGCTGGCTGAGCCGGGCGATACGATTTTAGGAATGAGCCTCGCGGATGGCGGCCATCTGACACACGGCGCTAAGGTTAATTTCTCAGGACGGCTTTTTCGGGCCGTGCAATATGGACTGGACCCCGCTATCGGCACAATCGATTATAACCAAGTCACGGCGCTTGCCGAGGAGCACCGGCCTAAAATCATCATTGCGGGGTTTTCGGCTTACTCACGAGTCGTGGACTGGGATCGATTTCGCGCAATAGCCGATGCGGTTGGAGCCTACCTTGTTGTCGACATGGCGCATGTGGCTGGGCTGGTCGCTGCCGGACTCTATCCCAATCCTGTGCCGGTGGCCGATGTGACCACTTCCACAACCCACAAGACTTTACGCGGCCCGCGGGGAGGTCTTATCCTGGCGCGCGCCAATCAAGACCTTGCTAAAAAGCTTAACTCGCTTGTTTTCCCCGGTACTCAGGGTGGTCCGCTCATGCATGTCATCGCGGCGAAGGCCGTCGCCTTTAAGGAAGCCATGGAGCCCGAATTTAAGGACTATCAGGCACGCATCATAGACAATGCGCGCACCATGGCGGAAGTATTTCTAGACCGGGGGTACAAAATCGTCTCCGGTGGAACCGATAACCATTTGATGCTAGTCGACTTAGCCAATCGGGATTTTACCGGAAAGGCTGCCGAAGAAGCCTTGGGTCGAGCAAATATTACGGTTAACAAAAATGCCGTGCCCAACGATCCTCGATCCCCTTTCATCACCAGCGGCATTCGTTTGGGAACAGCGGCAATCACCACTCGCGGCTTTCAGACGCCTGAGGCAAAAACGATCACCAATTACATTTGCGATATTCTGGATGATATCGCTAACGAGAAAGTTATGCCGGAAGTGCGCAGAAAAGTGCTCACGCTCTGTCAACGATTCCCTGTCTACGACCCCGAGCTCTTTCAATCTGCGTGGGATGGGGTAATCCACCGCCCGGTCGAGAGTCTGCCGTAATTCATGCATTGTCCGTTTTGCGCCATGGGCAACACGCGGGTAATCGACTCGCGTTTGGTCGGCGGTGGCAATCAAGTTCGGCGACGCCGGGAGTGCGTCGCGTGTAAAGAACGGTTCACAACTTCCGAGAGGGCGGATCTCAGCTTGCCACGAGTCATCAAGCGAGACGGCAGCCGCGTGCCGTTCAATGAGGAAAAGTTGCGTGCGGGACTGCTAAGAGCCTTGGAGAAGCGTCCCGTATCAAGCGACCGGTTTGAGGCCGCGATTGGACGCATTTTGCACGAGGTGATCTCGAGCGGCGAACGCGAGATCGGCTCGCGTCAAATCGGCGAATATGTGATGGAGCAGTTGCGTGAGATGGACGAAATTGCGTACGTGCGGTTCGCATCCGTCTATCGCAGCTTTCAGGATATCAACGAATTCCGCGAGGAAATCGAGCGCTTGCAGAAAGAGCCGTCACTGGCGTTGAAGCGTCAACAGCTCTCGTTGCTGCCCGAGAAGTAACCTTCACCTTTCGAGGCTCCTTTTTCGGGTCAGCTCTCCATTTCCCGTGAAAGTGGCACGTTCGACTGCTGAGTCACCCGATGCACCGACCTGTGAATGCCAATGAGGACCGTCGCCATATGGCACGTGCCCTTGAATTGGCCAAGAAAGGTTTATACACCACCGATCCTAATCCACGGGTAGGCTGCGTTTTGGTGCGTGACACTCATGTGCTTGGAGAGGGCTGGCACGAGTATGCCGGTGGACCCCACGCCGAAATCAACGCCCTTGCAAGAGCAGGCGAGTCGGCGCACGGAGCTACCGCCTATGTCACTTTGGAACCCTGCTGTCACCAGGGACTAACAGGACCGTGTACCGAGGCTCTCATTCGTGCCGGAGTGCGCCGAGTTGTCGCCGCCATGGTCGACCCAAACCCCCAGGTTGCCGGGCAAGGCCTGCGAGCCCTCGAGGCGGGGGGAATTGTCGTGGAATGTGGGCTACTCGAAAGGGAGGCAAGAAAGCTGAATGTCGGCTTTGTCTCTCGAATGCAGCGCGGTCGGCCCTTCGTGCGCTGCAAGTTAGCTATGAGCCTGGATGGCCGCACGGCCATGGCCACGGGGGAAAGCCAATGGATTACCGGCGCGCCCGCACGCCAAGATGTACAACGATTACGGGCCCGCAGCTCAGCAATTTTAACTGGGATTGGAACCGTGCTCGCCGACGACCCTTCCCTGAACGTGCGCTGGCAGGAGCTCGATGAGTCATCACCCCCTTTGCGCCAGCCCTTGCGCATCGTGCTCGACCCCCAGCTACAGATCTCGCCACGCGCAAAGCTGCTTCAGCTACCGGGACGGACACTGATCGTCACCACAAGCGATTCGGCTCAACGCAGGATCGAACTCCTCGCCGCCGGCGCCGAGATCGTGTCGCTGCCGGGAACACCTGATGCCATTGATCTTAGCGCCCTCATGAGCTTGCTTGCGGATCGAGCGGCAAATGAAGTGCTTCTCGAGAGCGGAGCGACGCTAAGCGGCGCGATGTTGCGTGCGGGACTGATCGATGAATTAGTCATCTATGCGGCGCCCCTACTTCTGGGAAGCGGGGCCCGTGGACTCTTTCAGCTTCCTGAGCTCCGTCGTATGGAACAGCGTATCGCCCTCAAAATAAACGATATTCGGGCGGTTGGAAAAGACTGGAGATTTACCGCGCAGATACAAGATTAGGAGATAAACGCCTATGTTCACCGGCATTATCCAGGCCGTAGGCACAGTTCTTAGCTTAGACTCCATGGGGACAGAGCAACGGCTTCACATTGGGGTCGGAACACTCGATCAGAGTGATCTTGGCATCGGGCATAGCATCGCCGTCAGTGGCGTCTGTCTGACGGTGACCGCGATCACCGATGGAAGCTTCTCAGCAGATGTCTCGACCGAAACTCTCTCGCGCACCATCCTCGGAGATCTCATCGTCGGTTCGACCGTCAATCTCGAAAAACCCCTCACGCTCGCCACCCCCCTTGGTGGCCATCTCGTCAGCGGACATGTCGATGGCACCGGCAGCGTGGTCGGGCGGCGAGAAGAAGGCCAGTCCGTGCGTCTTGAGATCGAAGCACCGGTAAACCTCACCCGCTACATCGCAGAAAAAGGTTCGATCTGCGTGGACGGTGTCAGCCTCACAATCAATGAGGTCTTGGGAGATACTTTTGGGGTCAACATCGTGCCCCATACTCTGCGCGCAACCACTATGGGGGAGTATGGGGGCGGGCGGCGCGTCAACCTGGAAGTGGATATCATCGCCCGCTACTTAGAGCGTTTCCTGTTGGATCAGGAGCTAGCGAGGCCATGATGCGTTACAATCTTGATTGTGTTCTAGGATTAAAACACCCTTGCAGCGCGTCTTTAGAGCTACATCTGCCCGCCACTCGCTCTCCTAAGCGGCCAGCGGCCGAAAGCAGTTTGAGCCGCGAAATAGACTTCGCGTACTTTGCGCTCCCGCACTGACCACCAGCGGGAGCCCTTTGAACAGTGCGCAGACCGGTAGTGATAAAGCAATGAGCCACTGGAGATCATCCATTCATGAAAAGTCGTTGCTGCTATGGCACTTAATTCCATCGAAGAAATCATCCACGATTTCCGTCAGGGGAGAATCATCATCTTGATGGATGATGAGGATCGCGAGAACGAAGGTGATCTAATGATCGCGTCTACCCTGGTCCGGCCAGAGGACATTAACTTCATGGCTCGATACGGCCGAGGGCTTATTTGTCAGACGCTAACCCGGGAGCGCTGCCAGCTGCTCCGATTGCCGCTCATGGTGCAGGAAAATACCTCCGCAACGGCGACCAAATTCACCGTGTCCATCGACGCTGCCCATGGCATCACAACCGGCATCTCCGCCAAGGATCGTGCGATGACCATCCGGGCTGCCGCGGCCCTGGATGCACGACCCGCGGATATCGCGCAACCGGGACATATATTCCCACTCATGGCAGAGCCCGGCGGGGTTCTTACCCGAGCGGGCCACACCGAGGCCGGGTGTGATTTAGCTCGCCTGGCGGGGCTAGAACCCAGCGCCGTGATCGTTGAGGTGCTCAATGAAGACGGCAGCATGGCTCGGCGTCCCGACCTTGAAGTGTTTGCCCAACAGCATGATCTAAAAATCGGCACCATTGCCGACCTGATTCATTACCGAGTGCTGCATGAGAAAACTGTTGAAAGGATCGCGGAAAGCGATCTGCCTACTATCTATGGATCCTTTCGACTTTATCTTTATCAAGACACCATCGACAAAGCGGTCCATATCGCATTGGTCACCGGCGACATTACGCCGAGCACGCCCACGCTGATTAGGGTACATGTTCAGGATCCTCTCTGTGACCTCACCGGCAGCATACGCCATGACTGTGGCTGGCCGCTGAGATCTGCACTGAAACGAATTGCCGATGAACAAACTGGAATAGTGCTCATCCTGCGCCATGACGAGAAGACGGGAGCGCTGATCCGGCGGGTGCAACAATATCAGTCACAGAACTCTCATGCGGAGACCGTTCGCCAAGAAAACCTGGAGGATCTGCGCACCTTTGGGCTCGGCGCTCAAATCCTATTGGATCTCGGCGTCAAGAAAATGCGGGTATTAAGCTCTCCTAAGAAAATGCATGGCATCTCAGGCTTTGGTTTGGAAGTTGTCGAATACGTCACCGCATAAATGACATAATCGCCCTTCGCGCGTCAGTCAACTATTGCTCTGATTAGGAATGACATGGCGAAATTTGACCTTGAAAAGAAGGTAGAAGGTGCAAAGGAGGGCCGCTTCGGCATTGTCGCGTCTCGATTTAATCAGCGCATCGTTGAACCGCTGCTCGACGGTGCCCTCCATGCGTTAGCACAACATGGCATAGCACAGACAGCCATCAAGGTAGTGCGGGTGCCCGGGGCCTTTGAAATTCCGTTGGTTGCCCAACGTCTTGCCGCTAGCGACCAATTCGATGCTGTCATTGCCCTGGGGGCGGTGGTGCGAGGCGATACGCCTCACTTTGAATATGTCGCCGGCGAATGCGTCCGGGGAATTGCCAAAGTCGGATTGGACTTCAGCTTGCCCGTCATTTTTGGCGTGTTAACGGTAGATAATATGGACCAAGCGATGGCTCGGGCCGGCGGTCGAGAAGGAAACAAGGGCTATGATGCAGCCCTTGCAGCGCTGGAAATGGTTGCCTTGCTGCGAAACCTGCCGGCGTGATGAATTTCTCTTCACCAAACGCCGCTTCTCGAAGCCAGGCCAGACGAGCGGCGCTGCAGGCACTTTATCAGTGGCAGCTAACGGGTGAGGAGCCTTACTGCATTGAGAAACAATTTCTCACCGAACGTCCAATGGGCAAGGCCGACCTGGTTTATTTTAAGGACTTGCTCAGTAACGTCCCCAAGCAAGTCGCCGCGCTGGATGCCGCACTCAAGGGCTTGCTGGACCGACCGGTAGAACAGGTGGATCCCGTTGAGCGCGCAATTTTGCGTATTGGCGCCTATGAGCTAAGGTCTCGTCCCGACGTACCGTGGAAAACGGTGATCACGGAAGCGGTAAAGCTTGCCAAAATCTTCGGTGCCGAGCAGGGCCACCGCTATGTGAACGGGGTGCTCGACAAACTCGCTCGGGCAACGACACGTAAAGGAGGCATTGCAGCGATAAATGCTCATTGATCCCGCGAAGCCGCACAGCTGACTGGCAGCAGATCCTGAGCCGCCTTCAGTTACGAGTCGATAGCGGTAGGTGCTCTGGCGGTAACGAAATGCTCGCGGTGGTGTGCTCGGCCCAAAACGTGCTTATCGATCAAGAAAAAAATGTCCAACGCACCGGACTGGCTGGAACAGGTAATCGGCGGACATAAAAACAGTCCTCGGCAACAGTATTCTCTTGCCCTCGACACGACTGTTCTGCAGTTGCCGACAGGCGACGTCCTGGCCACCTCGATAGACACCCTCGTT
>JBAPTW010000296.1:0-1668 GCA_049282355.1 Gammaproteobacteria bacterium
AGCAGCCAATCCTTGAACCGTATCGCGTCCGGCGTCTGAGAAACGCTTCCTCGAAGCGTTTTCAGCACCACGTCGCTCGGCTGCGTGCGGGCGCCCAGTTCTTGGAGCTCCAGCCGGAAGCCTTGCGGATCAAATTGACCCCGGAGCTGAAGCCTGATGTCTTCGATTGCCCGGGTGCCGGGCACCGCCGGGAGCCGCAGGCGGATGTGGCCCTCGCTTAACACCAGCTGGTCCAGTTTGACCGTCAGCGAGGAAGGGGCGCTCTCGCTAGGCTTCGGTTCCAGCGACAATACCCGCTCGAGATTCAGGCGCCCGTCGGGCTCCTCCACGAGATTGACTCGGGGTGCCACGATCTCGACCCGCTGGATGTGCAGCCGGTCCTGGAGGAAACCGCGCAGACTGTAACGCAGCCGCAGCTCTTGGATGGAGACCACTGTCTCACCGTCGGCATCCTTTAGCGTGATGTTCGAGAGCGTCGGATCCGTGAGGATCGAGCCCTGCAGCGAGCCTACATCAAGCGAGCCGTCAATGAACGTCGACACCACGGCGGCGACCGCACGCACGAAGGCGGTGCGGATCGGCCCGGTAAACGGTTCTGTCCAGCGCGGCGCGGCGATGGCAAAGCTGAAGAGCACCACCAGCGCGAGCAGCACCGAGCTGCCGATCACAACTAGCTTGCGTCGCATCCTAAAATGCCTGACCGATGCTGAAATAAAGCGGTGCCGTCTGATCGCCTTCCTGACGGTCCAAGACAAAGGCGACATCCAGGCGCAGCGGTCCCACGGGGGTAAAGTAGCGAACACCGGCACCGCCCGTATAGCGCAGGTCAGGCAGGCGGTAAGTCAACGCCGACGCGAACACGTTGCCAAAGTCGACGAAAACTGCACCACCCCATTTACGCGTGATGGGAAAGCGCAATTCTACACTGCCCTCAATCAGGCTATTGCCGCCGATCGGATTGCCGTTCAGATCCAGCGGACCAAGGCGGTTGTTGGCAAAGCCGCGCACGCTACCGGCGCCGCCAGAAAAAAAGCGCACATTGCCGGGAACACTCGTGGCGCCTCCGTAGGGCTCGATACTGCCTAGCTTAAGCCGTGTGGCCAGTACAGTCTGCCAAATCAGTGGTCGGTAATAGCGTCCCTCCACCAGCATTTTGACAAAGCTAACATCTGAAAGTACCGCCGTATTGGAATGCTCAATGCCGCCGCGCAGCAGCACCCCTTGCGTGGGATTTAGGTCGTCATCACGGTCGTTCCAGTCCAGGCCGGCGGATTGGATGAACAGGATGTTGTCTTCGGCACCCTCGATGGTGGCGGGATCCGCGTTCTGGTCAACGTTGTAAAATTTACTTGCCGTCAGCTCAAGACCGACGGCGCCCACGAGCTTCTTACTGAAATCATGCGCCAGGCGCGATGTTCCGCCGAACGTCACAAAGTCGTAAGCGGGGTAGGGATCAACGATATCAAACAGGGATTTCATGATGCCGAAGGGATCGGTGTCGATGTTCTTATTATTAACAATAAAGACATTATGGGTTGCTGAGTTGCGGCGGCTCAGAACATAGGGTTCGAATAACTCGGCTTGCAATTCCTGCCGAATTCCTGAAATTTGCGCCAGCATGGAAAGCCGCTCGGCTTCACCAAAAATATTGCGATGCGTCCATCTTGC
>JBAPTW010000297.1:0-1525 GCA_049282355.1 Gammaproteobacteria bacterium
CCTTTGCAACGGGCCCGACATGAACTTTCAGGAACCTCTTTCGGGACTTATGGAGCGGATCGCCCGGGCGCTGGAGCGTCTCGGCCCCATGCGCCCCGAGACGCCCCGCAAGATCCTGAATGAACTGCCAGGCGACCCGGCCTGACCGGCTGCCGCGCCCGCGCGCCCATTCGAGGGCGTCGCGTTGCAGGGTCTCGTCGTCCACATCGAGCCCGTAATGGTCGGCATAGGCGCTGATCATGGCGAGATACTCGTCCTGGCTGCAATTGTGGAAGCCAATCCACAGGCCGAAGCGGTCCGAGAGCGACAGCTTCTCCTCGACCGCCTCGGAAGGGTTGATGGCGGTGGAGCGCTCGTTCTCGACCATCTCCCGCGGCATGAGATGGCGCCGGTTGGAGGTGGCATAGAGCAGCACATTGGCGGGGCGCCCCTCGATGCCGCCTTCCAGGACGGCCTTGAGGGACTTGTAGGAGGTATCCACAGCCTCGAACGACAGATCGTCGCAGAACAGAATGAAACGGTGCTCGGGCGCCGCGCGCAGATAGCCGAGAAGGTTGGGCAGAGCGGCGATGTCCTCCCGGTGGATCTCGACCAGCTTCAGGCCGGGAAATGCTCCGTGGACCGCCTTGACCAGCGAGCTCTTGCCCATCCCTCTGGCGCCCCACAGGAGGGCGTTGTTGGCCGGAAGCCCCTGGGCGAAGCGTTCGGTGTTGGCCAGCAACGCGTCCCGGTTGCGGTCGATGCCCTTCAGGAGCGGCAGCGGTACCCGGTTGACCGAAGGCACGGGCAGGAAGCGCTCGGTCTCGGCCTGGAAGATGAAGGCGTCCGCGGCGGTGAAATCGGGCGTGTCGGGGCGCATGGGGCCGAGACGCTCCAGCGCCCGGGCGATCCGCTCCATAAGTCCCGAAAGAGGTTCCTGAAAGTTCATGTCGGGCCCGTTGCAAAGGCGATCTGGCGCAGTATAGTCGCGCCCAATCGCGCGATAAGAGCCTCCTCGCCACGCCGCGAGACAGGGGCCCAAAACGGCCGGAAGCGCCAACCCTTAAGCCAAGATAGGGGACACGAGCAAATGAACGGTTTCGCCTACGCTCAAGCTGGCTCGGGCGGCTTCGAGATGCTGAACAGCCTGCTCGTCCCGACCATCCTGATCATCGGCATCATGTATTTCCTGATGATCCGGCCGCAGCAAAAGCGCATGAAGGAGCACAAGGAGATGATCGCCGGCGTCCGGCGCGGCGACACCGTGGTGACCTCCGGCGGCATACTCGGCAAGGTGACGAAGGTCGAGGAGCACGAGCTCCAGGTCGAGATTGCCGACGGCGTGCGCATCAAGGTCCTGCGTGCGACCGTGTCGGAAGTGCGTGGCAAGGGGGAGGGCGGTGCGGCCCAAACCAAAACCACGGCAGCGTCTTAAACTTGGCCTGATCTGGAGTTTCAAACCCGGCAATGCTGCATTTCCAAAAATGGAAGCTGATCTTGGTTTTCGGCGTCGTGCTTGCCGGTTTCATCTTCGCGCTTCCTAATG
>JBAPTW010000298.1:0-2970 GCA_049282355.1 Gammaproteobacteria bacterium
CGGCGGCGTCGCCTACAGCGTATGCCGGCGCCCGTTTCAACGGCTTGGGTTTGTTGACGAACCACCCCTTCGACCTCGCCTATCAAGCGGCCGAGGCGTTTACCGTGGCCCTGAAACAGCGCACCAAAGCGGCTGGGTTTATGAAGACGCTGCTCTTACAGCGCATCTGCTCGAGCTTCGCGTCGGGCCGAGCCACCGCCGAGAAAATGCTGCGCCGGGAAAATCTGGAGGAGGACGAGAGCGCGAAGATAGTGGAGGAGGCACTGAGCACGCTCACCCCTGGGGAGGCAGCTTACCTCGAAACCATTGTGCAAGAGCTTTCGCGACCAGAGGCTCGCGACCCCAAGCTCGCCGCCATTCAATACTTTCTGACTGAGCATCGCACCGACGGCAAGACTTGGCTGGAGCACGGCTGCATCATTTTCAGTCAGTACTATGATACAGCCCATTCTGCCGCTGCCGAGCTTGCGAAGTTGTTGCCGGGTGAGCCCGTGGGGGTTTATGCGGGTACCGGTAAGAGCGGTCTATTCCGCGGCGATGATTTTGCCTCTGTCGAGCGCGAGGACCTCAAGGCGGCTGTCAAGAAGCGCGAGATCCGCCTGCTCGTGGCCACCGATGCGGCGTGCGAAGGCTTGAATCTGCAGACGCTAGGCACTCTCATCAATGTCGATTTACCCTGGAACCCGTCGCGGCTCGAGCAGCGGCTAGGCCGTATCAAGCGGTTCGGTCAGGCGCGGCGAACGGTGGACGTGCTAAATCTCGTGTATCACGACACTCAAGATGAGAAGATCTACCAGGTTCTCTCGCGGCGGATGAAAGACCGCTTCGACATTTTCGGCGGCTTACCGGACACCATCGAGGACGACTGGATCGAGAGCGTGGAGAAGTTGGAGGCGATGATGGATGAGTACATCCATCTACGACAGCAAGCCCGTGATGTGTTTGAGATGCGCTATCAGAGAACCATTGACCCGGACAAGAACCGTTGGGAGCTCTGCGCGCGCGTGCTGGCGCGACGAGACGTGGTGGAGCGACTCTCGGAGCCGTGGTGAACTGAGGCGGCGATAGTGACCCCTAGCGCGCGAATTCCAAGGGTTACGCAGATGCAAACCGGGACACCAGACTTGGGCGCGGCAGCATCATTGAATACTCATGGAGTTCACTTGCAGTTTGACTGCAAGCAGACAAGAAGCTAGCACATGCAACAGCGAATATATGATGCCGAGATCAATGAAAAGCGACTAGTGCGGGAGTTCTTCGATAATAAGAGAGGAGGTCTTTTTGTCGAAGTTGGGGCTAATGAACCAGATCCAGTGCTATCTCAGACCTACCATCTTGAAAATGACTTAAACTGGTCTGGCTTGTTAGTCGAGCCTATCGACTATCTATATAAGCGAAATTGCAGGGAAAGGCCAAAAGCAATCTCATATAACGTTGCCTGCACAAGCCCGGACAAGACCGGTATATTGACACTATATATCCCGACGGAAGGTTCCGAAGAAATACATGGTCACGCAGGTCTTGAACTAGAAATCGATCATGCGGAGAAACGAGAACTCAGAGCACAACAGGTTGAGGCGGTCACGCTAGACACAATTTTGAATAGTGCAGATATTAAACATATCGATTTATTGTCCATTGATGTTGAAGGAACTGAATTGGATGTATTGAAGGGTTTGAATATCGAGTGCTTTAAACCCAAATTGGTTCTATTGGAAGATAAGCTGGTGTATTTGAGCAAGCATCGGTACTTAAGCCGCCATGGTTATCGCATTGTAAGGCGAACCGGGTTTAATAGCTGGTATGTGCCCAAAGAAGATAAACGAGCACTGATGGATACCAGGGAGCGATTAAGGCTCTTTAAGAAGCTTTACTTGAGTATGTGGTTTCGAAAAATCAAAGAATCTATAAAAATGAAGAAGTTGAAACCATTGTTGGAGCTTTGAGGGAAAATAAGGGACAGACCACGATTCTTGACCGTTATGATGATCGAGTCCCTCGACAAAGAAGCTAGCCGTCTAGGTGTGACGCGTCAGTCCATCATCAAGATTTGGCTGGCCGAACGTCTCGAGCAGGTGGCTTCTAACAAGTAAATCCAGCCGACGCAGTAAACTGTGCGGCTGGATTTACGGCGTTGCAGCCTCCGCTTTTTCGTGCAGGATACGTCCCATGGACACTTACGACACGCTACCTTACCAAAGCACTCCGTTCACCCAAACGCATCCCGAAAACCTGGCCGTACTGGGCTTTTTACACGGGGTGCCTACATCCGACACGAGAGCATGCCGCGTGCTCGAGCTCGGTTGCGCTGCCGGTGGCAACCTCATCCCCATGGCCTGGTATCTCCCCGACAGTCATTTCCTGGGCATAGAAGCATCCGCCACCCAGGCTGGAGACGGCCAAGCGCTCATCCGCGACCTCGGCATCGCCAATGTCGAAATCCGACAGCATGACATCCTGCAGCTCGAAGCGGATCTCGGTGAATTCGATTTCATCATCGTGCACGGCGTGTTTTCTTGGGTACCCCACGCGGTTCAGGAAAAGATATTGTCGATCTGCCGCGAAAACCTGGCGCCTAACGGTATCGCCTATATCAGCTATAACACGCTCCCTGGTTGGCGCATGCGCGGCATGCTCCGCGACATGCTCCTGCACCATACACGCAACTTAGACAGCCCCACCGATAAGGTCGAAGCCGCTCGCGAATTTCTCACCGCTTTAAAACCCGCGTTGGCGGGATTGGACGCCTACAGTGCCAAGTATGTCCATTATGAAGCCGAACATCTGCTGGCGGCTCATCCGAGCTACCTTTTTCACGAGTATTTGGCATCGATCAATCAGCCTCTGCTTTTTAGCGAATTTGCCGCTCGCGCTCGGTCGTACAGGCTGCAGTATCTCTGTGATCTGGATTTGCAGTCCATGTTTCCCTCAGCGCTCGGCGACAAGGTGGTGGCTTTCGTGGAGGGGATC
>JBAPTW010000299.1:0-25381 GCA_049282355.1 Gammaproteobacteria bacterium
AGCTCCATTGTCGGGGCAGGGTAACAACTCACATCATACGAATCAGCTAGATAAAATTGATCTTTCCATAGAACAGGTTGATCAATGTCGTTTTATGCACAAGCTCTAAGGATTTTCGGGATGCTGCTAAGCATTGAACACCTCAAGACCTACCTCAGAATCGGCGGACAGACGCTGAAAGCGGTCGATGACATTAGCTTCTGTATTGAAAAAGGAGAAACCTTCTGTCTCGTTGGCGAATCCGGTAGTGGCAAATCGGTGACGGCGCTGTCCGTGATGCAGCTCTTGCCGGCCGCCATCTCCGCTCACCCATCGGGGCGGATTAAGTTTGACTACCGACATCGCGACGGCAGCCTAGAGCGAGTCGATATACTCAAGCTTTCCGAGGCGCGAAAACGCGCCCTACGGGGTGGCCGTATTGCCATGATTTTTCAGGAGCCAATGACTTCGCTGAATCCCGTGCTCACTGTCGGTGATCAGGTTATTGAAGCGATACAGCTGCACTATCCCGGTACGGGCTATGACGACGCGCGTGCTCAGGCGGTGACGGCGTTGGCGGGCGTGCAGATTCCACAGCCCGCCAAACGGATGGGGAATTACCCACACCACCTGTCCGGCGGGCAACGACAACGGGTCATGATCGCCATGGCAATGGCCGGCAACCCCGATCTGTTAATTGCGGACGAGCCGACCACTGCGCTGGACGTCACCATTCAGGCCGAAATCCTCCGAGTCATGAAGACCCTCCAGGAGCGCGAGGGCATGGGTATCCTGTTCATCACCCATGATCTCGCGGTAGTGTCGCAGATCGCCGATCGGGTGGCGGTGATGAGGCTCGGCCGGATCGTCGAAAGCGGATCGCTGAAGGCGGTATTAAGAAGCCCACAACATCCATATACCAGAGCTCTGATTGCTTTGCTGCCGCAAAACGCCAAACGCCGCTGCCCTGCAGAGATCGAAAAGCCTGATCTGTCGCCCCACAGCAAGCGGGGGAACGTTTCCAGCACTTTCGCTCCGCGTCGATTATGCCAAAGTGGCGACCACCAGCCCCTCGTCGTCTTACAACACCTACAGGTTCACTTTCCGGTCAAAAAGGGACTTTTTCGGCACACGGTGGATAGCATTAGAGCCGTGGACAGCGTCGATCTTAGCATTGTCTCGGGCCAAGTTCTAGCACTCGTCGGTGAGTCGGGCTGCGGTAAAACCACGCTGGGACGCGCGTGCCTTCGGCTCATCGAGCCGACCAGTGGCAGCATTCGGTTCTGCGGACGCGATATCACTGCGCTGCCTCGAGGAAAACTGCGACCGTTTCGCCGCGAAATGCAGATCATCTTTCAGGACCCCATGTCGTCGTTGAATCCCAGGCTTCGCATCGCTACCACGCTCACGGAGCCGATGGCGGTTCACGGCATTGGTCGATCCCGCGAGGAGCGGCTTGATCTGGCTGCGCGGACCCTGGAACGGGTACAGCTTGAGTCGGAACATCTGTGGCGCTACCCCCATGAGTTCTCTGGAGGTCAACGCCAGCGCATCTGCATCGCACGTGCCCTGATTCTCAACCCTCAGTTTATTGTTTGTGATGAAGTGACGAGCGCCCTGGACGTTTCCGTGCAAGCCGAAATCTTGCAGATGCTTTTGCGGCTGCGCCGAGAGCGAAACCTCACCTTGCTCTTTATCACCCATGATATCGCGGTGGTGGAATATGTGAGCGACGAGATTGCGGTTATGCATGCTGGTCGCATTGTCGAGCGGGGTCCAACAGAGCGTGTGTGTGCAACACCTCGCCACGAATACACCCAAAGCCTATTGGCGGCTGTGCCCCGTATTGCCCTGTAAAGAGCCGGTGCTGCCGCTCGCTACGGTTTCTTCACAACCTCTGACTTTTTGGCTTGCAGTCCGTCAAAAACGGCGCTGTGCCGCCGCGGTCACCGCGTGGGCGGCATTGATTTGTCCAAATCCAAAGCTCTCATCCCAGCCTGGGGGGCCGAGGTCTTCGGCCGTATCGACCAAGAGCTGTGCGCACTGGGCATTCAGGAGCGCGGGATTAATGGAGAGTGCCAATGCAGCGATCCCCGTTACTTGGGCTGTTGCCGCCGATGTTCCGGTGACCAGTGCATACCTTTCGTTGGGCAGCAGTGTTGGAACGCGCTCTCCGGGGGCAGTAAGCAGAACATGCATGCCCCAGTTCGAGGCGTCAGAGCGTTCATTCTCGGCGTTAGTCGAAGCAACGCCGATGACGAGCGGATCGGCGGCCGGGAAAACGCTGGCGTTGACGCCTTCATTGCCGGCGGCGCCCATCAGCAAAGCCCCTTTTTGATGCGCATAGGTCAATGCTAGGCTCAGGGCTCGCGATTTACCGTAGCCACCGAAGCTCATGTTGATAACTCGGGCACCTCGATCGGCAGCGTAAATGAGCCCCCCCATCACTTCTGCGTAGCTTCCTTTTCCGGCGCCATCCAGCACCCGCACAGGCATCAACTTTATCCCTGGCGCAATCCCGGCGATACCTTGCTCGTTATTAATCGCAGCCGCGATAATCCCGGCCATGGCGGTTCCGTGACCCTCCTCGTCAAAGGGATCATCATCATCGGCAATGAAATCCCACCCGGCCGTTAACGCATCCCCGAGCTCAGGATGGGCCGGATCGACTCCACTATCCAGAACCGCCACTAAAACATCGCTCTGACCCACGGTGAGTTCCCACGCCGCCGGCACCTGCGTGCGGATAAGTGCCCATTGTTGTGCGTAAAGAGGATCATTGGGATTGTCGAACATTGCGTGCGCCAGGTAGTTCGGTTCCGCTGCCTCGACGGGGGTCTCCTCGACTAAAATTGGAGCAATAGCCATGACATCGGTCCCATCAGGGAAGCGGACGCGGTAATAGCCAATCTTGGTCAACGGGTCATCGGCCGCGGCGAAAATCTCTCCGCCGAAAGCCGCGACGATATCCCCAACGTTGCGTCCGCCAAGCTCGGGAGGAAACTGCAGTAGCAGCTCGTTAGCGATGTACTCAGCCTTGGGTATTGGTTGCATACCCCTTGCGGGCTGGCTGACGTGTCCCATATCGGTTCGTGGTGGTGGGTCGTGAGGGATGGGTGGGACGTTGGCTGAGGCACTACCCATCGGTCCGTTGCCTAGGGCGCTTAGCACATATGCCCGCGCCCCCTCGGCACCGTGCCCTTCCACAAGCACAAAACCGCCGCCGGGTACTTGAGCCATAATCGCGCTCAACGCTTGGATAGGAGTGCGTTGGTACAACGAGAGCGTGACCGGAAGAGGCCCCAGCCCCTTCAGAGCTTCGTCATCAATGGGAATGTGGGCGGATCCAGAAATCGCTGCCAGCGCGTCTCGGACATCGGCGTGCTCAGCGTTAACGTTTAGCAGTGGGCTCTCGGAAGCGAGCGCTGCGGAAATTTCAAGCACGGATCGTGTGTTCTGCGATAGAGTCGCATTACTATGCTCCTGCTGTGCGACTGCTGCACTACTTTGAAATATCACACCACTGACAGTCAGCAGCAGGTAGAACCTGAGAAGAACGCCAGCGCATTGCCCGCATTTCCCGTACATTGGTTGCAGCATGGCAGCTCCTAGCAGATTCCTTACGAATGCTTGAAGTAACAAAATGGCCACTCTGGAGGAGTGAACGGCGTTTAGTCGATGCTCGCAAACCAACTATCATGACAGAATTCCGACTTCGGAGCGTGCCTGGTGCGCTCACATTCTTGCTAAGCACTGTAGAATCTTCACGACAACAGGCGGCCCAGCTCGTCGCCGGGCAGGGGCGCTCCGAGCAAGTATCCCTGAACGTAGTCACAACCCTGCCTTCTCAGGAAGGCGAGCGGATCATTAGTTTCGACACCTTCGGCCACCACTTGAATATTCAGATTGTGTGCCATTGCAATGATCGCCTTGACAATGGCTGTGTCATCCGCGTCGACGGGGATACTTTGGGTAAAGGACTTATCAATTTTCACTGTACCCACCGAAAGGCGCTTCAAATAACTGAGCGACGAGTACCCGGTGCCAAAATGATCAATTGCCAAGCGCGCCCCTAGTCTATTGATCGTGCGTAAGGCACCGAACAGTTCGTCACGATTCTGCATAAAAACGTTCTCGGTGATTTCCAACGTCAGGCAATCCGGCTCAAGCCCTGTTTCTTGCAGAGCATTTTGGACATCTTCGATCAATCTTTGATTGGTAAATTGTTGTGACGAACAGTTAACGGCAACCGTTATGTCGCCCATACCGGCTTGACGCCAGGCCTTTACTTGACGGCAGGCATTTCGTAGCACCCATGCGCCGACTGGAATGATAAGTCCAGTGTCCTCCAGCAGGGGAACAAAGGCAGACGGTGCAATCAAGCCTTCTTCCGGCTGGTGCCATCGTACCAAGGCTTCCACGCCCGCTATTTTTCCGCTGCGAGTGTTCCATTGCGGTTGATAGTGCACTACGAACTCCTCCTGCTCGAGAGCCTGGCGCAGTCTGCTTTCCATCTCGATGCGCTCAAAGGAAGCGGCGTTCATAGAATGGCTATAGAACCGATAACCGTTCTTTCCGTGCTGCTTGGCTATATACATGGCGGTATCGGCATTTCTCATGAGCGTCTCAGGGTCTGTACCGTCTCGCGGGTAGATAGCAATTCCTATGCTTGTCGAGACGTGTACTTCATTGCCATCGCAATAAAAAGGTTCTTCCAAGAGCCGCACTATTTTTTGTGCGACTTTCTCAGCGTCTCTTGGTAAATCCAGGGTGCTCAGGAGCACGGTAAATTCATCACCTCCGAGGCGTGCGACGGTGTCCCCTTTGCGAACGACTTTTCGCAGGCGCTCAGCAGCCAGGTACAGCAATTGATCCCCTATGGCGTGTCCCAGAGTATCATTGATGACTTTGAATCGATCCAGATCCAGAAACAGCAAAGCTAGCGGTTGCCCGCGGCGTTGCGCGTTCAGTAAGTCTTGGGTCAATCGATCGTTGAGCAGGGTACGGTTGGGAAGCCGCGTTAGGGAATCGTGATAAACTTGATGACTCAGTTGCTCGTTGACTCTGTTTAACTCAGCGGTCCGAACAGCCACCAACTCCTCGAGTCGTTGCGCTTGATGTTGCAGGCAGTGGTTTGCGGTTCTGAGCTCCGAAGTGCGTTTTTTTACTAACTCTTCGAGATGTGTTCGATGTTTCTCCAGTTTTTCATCTCGATCTTGAATCTGCGCGAGCATATCGTTAAAGGCCGACACCAATATTCCTAGCTCGTCATCGCTTTCTGCCTGCACGCGTAATGCATAATTTTTGTTCTTCGAGATGGTACGTGCTGCTTGTGCCAAATTGAGAATAGGTGCGGACACCTTGCGTTGTAGTCTTGCTGACACGAGTAAAGCCAAAAGATAGGAAAGCAGCAATACGGAGAGGAACATGACTCCTTGGAGGCGAAGCCGTGAGTAAAGATCTTGGAGGTTATCTCTCAAGTAAATAGTACCAACCCGCTCACCATCGGCAATCACCGGCGAAAAAAAATGTAAATGCTTATTTTCGAATTGATAGCCATAACTATGAGAGTAAGGAGGGATAATGATATTTCTTGCGTCTTTCCTCAAGTAGGTTGCAAACAACGAATCGGTTTTGGAGTAGACTGCGGCAGCGACGATTGACGAGTCAGTGCTAAGGCCCCATAGCGTTTGTTTGGTGGATTTCCGATCGTTGGATAACAGTTGTAACTTGCAATTATCGCCGAGGATATTTGCTTGGGCCATCAACTGATCAATAATGGCCTGTTTGCTGATGATTAAATCACTCACAGCAATACCCGCTCCTGCGACCATAAGCGCGATTCCGCAGGTCCACATAATGACCTTGGTAAGGGTGATCTTGATAGAGCGCATTGGACGAGAATTCATGTGGCTTATCCTGGCTATCTCGCGCCAAGCAATGCCGCCAAACCACACTGAGCTGTTGCTGCACGCCATTTCATAACGAAACGCTTACCACTGGATTAGGTTCGCTATCTAGTATATATGGCGGATGCCCCAGAGAGTGTTTGAAAATCCTGGCGAGCCAGGGAGACGCTGGTGCACCGTGGCGACGGAAAAACGGCTGGGGCAATTTTGAAAAGCCAAACTTGACCCGCTGGCGCTAGACCACGACCGACGGGGCCGGGTATTAACTCGTCGACAACGATATTGAACAGTTTTGATGGTAATGAAGTTGTTGAGTTGGGAAGCCTAAACTGCCTGACAGCTGGCTGCAACTGTCTTCTTAAAGGAGGGTTTGTTAAGAAGCGCCATCCCGCACTACCGTATTTACCCGGAGGGCGGGTGTGTTTTGATTTTAGGCGAGATAGGAAAGAAGCTTGACGAAGTGTGGTAACAGCGCAGGCGCTTGTTCCGAGAACCACCAGAGAAAATAACCCCAGCCCACCAAGGAGCTGGACAAAAACGGCGTTAGAAACAACCAGAATTTGGTGTCTGTCGAAACCTTACTGTGGTTGTACTCAGACGGTGCCGAAGTATCGTAGATGTTCATTAGCGGTCATATACAAGAAGCCAACGGGCCAAAACGATCGCGCCATTCGCAGGCGAATCCCTCAATCCCCAGCTGCTGCCGCGCCAGCAAACGCATTTGATGCCAGCGACCGCTGCTGCTTGATTCCATCCCCTGTGCCCATCGAATCGAAGTAATGAGATACGATTGGGCGGTAGACGGCATGGCCTCGGCGGCTTAAGCGAAAGCGATCGAACCGGGCGGCCACCTGAGCAAATCTACCGATCAACAACAATTGTTGGCAATCTACAACTTTTGAATACTTAATGCAATACCTATGTTGTTCAAATGCTTTTTTTGTTTGATATTTCAGCATGTAGGGTCTAGTCATGCTGGGATCGCCTGAAGCGATACAGGAAAAGCCTTGATGGCTTCACAAACACCACGGTCCACGGCAATTAATGAGCATGATGTTGCCCGCTTGGTGCGCACCGAAAACTACCCGCGAATGCGACTGCGGTGATAGGGAATCGTCTGAGTCCCAGGAGGTCGAAGCTATGGATAAGGGTGGGCGAGCTGCTTTAGGTGTAAGTGCAACAGAAAAGTTATTTGTTATAAAATAGATACAATTGTGCCTGCAGTGAATTATTTGCCGATTTAGGGGTGCGTTGTGCCTTCTTGGCGCCTAAGCGTTCAATGCGACGAGGCGCAGGCGACGCCGGAACGCCCCTCCTGCCAGAGGACGAGATCTTCTGCCCCCATCGGCCGGGAGAAGTGATAACCTTGTCCCTCCGGGCATCCATGCTTGCGCAGAAACGCGACCTGGCGTTCGGTCTCGATTCCCTCAGCAACGGCGGTAATTTTTAAGGACCGAGTCAATGCCGTAACTGCCTCGACGATAGCGGCGTCATTCGGATCATTGGCAATGTCCCTGACAAAGGATTGATCGATCTTCAAGATATCGATTGGCAAATGCTTTATGTAGGCGAGATTGGAATAGCCGGTACCGAAGTCATCGATGGCAACACGCACGCCGAGCTCCCTGATCTCCCAAAGTACCTTCGGAATCTCGCTGTTGCAGGGCATCATGCTGCTCTCGAGCAATTCAAGCTCCAACCACTTGTTCGGCGAGTCTGATGCATCGAGCAAATCCCTCAGGGTGGGAATCAATCTGGCGTTGGGCTCTAGGTGGGGGGCTGACAAATTGACCGAGATGGAGAGCATTCCAAGCGGTGATCCCCGCCATGCACGATGCTGTTCGGTAACTTGGTGCAATACCCAGCGTTCAACGTCTAAGATTAAGCCGGTCTCCTCCGCCAAGCCGATAAACTCCCGCGGTGCGAGCATACCCCTCTCAGGGTGATTCCACCTGATGAGTGCCTCGAGACCCAGTGTCTGGCCCGTGTCCAGTGCCACCTTGGGCTGATAGTGCACGATGAATTCCCGGCGTTTTAGCGCTCGGCGTAAATCGTTCTCGAGCTGTAGGCGCTCTAGGTGCAATGCATTCATAGCTGACGCGTAAAAGCGATAGCCGTTACGACCCTCCGACTTTGAACGGTACATCGCCGTGTCGGCATTGCGCAGCAGCGTATCCACATCGGCCCCGTCCTCGGGAAAAAAAGCGATACCGATGCTGGCGCCGCTATACACCTCGCGCCGTCCACTGAGCTGGTAGGGTGCCACTAGGGCAGCGAGAACGCGTTGCACGACATGGTGAATCTGCTGGATATGCTCGACCTTTTCCAGCAGGACGATGAATTCATCTCCTCCCAGCCTCGCCACCGTGTCCACTTGCCGCAAGCAGTCTTTAATGCGACCGGCCACCTGACAAAGTAGCTGATCGCCCATCTCGTGACCGAGAGTGTCGTTGATCACTTTGAATCGATCCAAATCCAAAAACATAATTCCAATCCGGGTATTCTCCCGCTCAGCGCGGCTAATCGCCTGATGCAATCGCTCGTAGATTAGGGTTCGGTTCGGTAAACCAGTCAGTGGATCATAATAGGCGAGCATCTCCAGACGCCGCTCAGCTTCCTTTAGCCGCATGATGTCGGTGTAAAAAGCCACGAAGTGAGTGACAATACCTTCCGCGTTCGGCACCGCGCTGATGCTCAGCAACAAGGGCACGACTGCGCCGTCTTTGCGTCGATTCCAGATCTCGCCACGCCACTCACCCTTTGTCTTAAGCTCCTCCCACATGCCTCGGTAAAAAGACGACCCTTGTTGCCCTGACTGCATGAAACGGGGGTTTCGACCGAGAATCTCATCGTGCGCATAGCCGGTTATGGCGGTGAACGCTCGATTCGTCGACAGCACCTTGCCGAAGGCGTCGGTGATCAGGATCCCCTCACGGGCGCTGTCGAATACGCTCACGGCTAATCTTGCACGCTCCTCGGCACGATAGCGTTCCGTCACGTCATTTTGCACGTAGATGAAGTGGGAGACAGCGCCGTCGTTGTCCCTTACCGGCGCTATTGAAAGATCATTCCAAAAGGGCGTGCCGTCTTTACGGTAATTTTCCAGCACCACACGAGCGGGTTCACCCTTGGCGTGGCTCTGGCGTATCATCTTGCGCGCTGCCATGTCGGTGTCGGGACCCTGGAGAAAACGGCAGTTGTGCCCGAGCACCTCTTGCGCCGAGTATCCCGTAAGCGCCTGAAAGGCGGGATTGACGTAGACGATGGGCAGCTCGGGCTGTGTCGCATCCGTGATAACGATGCCGTGACGAGCGGCCTCCAAGGCTTTTGCCTGCAGCTCTATCTGCGCCGTCTTTTCCCTCAGATGTTGCTGCGCTCGTCGTAGCTCTGTGTTGTCCCAAAAGGCGATGACCGTTCCTTTGATTTCACCCTGAGCCGTCCTATAGGGCCGAATGCGCATCAAGTAGTCGTGCTCACCGCTGAGCTGTAGCTCCACCTCGCGTCCCTCACGAATAACAGACAACAATTGAGCCCGGAAATCGGGGATGTCAACGCGCACAGCCAGCGTGGTGATGATCTGACCCACGTCGTCCGGCGAGATGTTGAGCACTCGATTTGCGGCCGGATTGAACATCATCAGCCGCAACTGCTCGTCAGTGATGATCAGTGGATAGGGCAGGTTGTCCTTGACGTTATCAAGGTTTGCATTGACGGTTGCGAGATCCAAGGAACGGCTGTGAAGCTCTTCGTTAGCGGTGGTGATCTCCTCGTTGGCCATTTCTAGTTTTTCATTGGTCGATTGCAGCTTGTGAGAAGAGCAAACCGCCGCCGGCCTTGATGGCGCGTATGCCCTTGGCGCTGTTTGCTCGGACGCCTTAGCACGGCAGCTCGTATTGGATTCGATTTGCTTGCGCTTGGCTACTTGCGCCATCCCATCCCTCCTAAGCTACCGCATATCACGATAGCTATGCTGTTAGTATAACATCACTATGCTATCTCATTTGTATCAGACGGCATGGGTGCGGTCAATTGTGTGTTTGCTACTTGCCGCCCTCAACCCCATACCCGTGGGTTATTAGGCGGTATTAGCCAAGCGTAGCGCAGCGCACACCAGTGCCTCCCAAGCCGCAGTAGCCACTGGGGTTTTTGGCTAAATACTGTTGGTGATAGGCTTCGGCGAAGTAGAATTCAGGTGCCTCGCAGATTTCGGTCGTGATCGGGCCGTGTCCCGCCTGAAGCAATGCCTCTTGGTAGGCCTCGCGAGAAGCCTCTGCGGTTTTGCCCTGCCGTTGATCATAAATATAGATGCCCGAACGATACTGGGTTCCGATGTCGTTTCCTTGGCGCATACCCTGTGTGGGATCGTGCGCTTCCCAGAAAACCCGCAGCAGTTCCGCATACGGAACCACCTGCGGATCGAACACCACCCGCACCACCTCGTTGTGACCGGTCAGTCCGGTGCAGACCTCCTCGTAAGTCGGATTGGGCGTATACCCCCCCGCGTAACCGACGGCTGTGGTATAAACGCCCTCAGTTTCCCAGAAGCGCTTCTCCGCTCCCCAAAAACAACCGAGCCCAAACAAAGCTATTTCCATGCCGTCCCGATAAGGAGGCTCAAGGGGATGAGCGTTGACGAAATGAGTGGATGGTACCGGCATTTGTTGTGAGCGCCCGGGTAAAGCCTCTTGTGGAGTTGGCATACGTACCTTTTTATGAAATCTATGGAACATACGCGATACCTCATTTTCCAGCATCAGATGCTATAGGTTTATATGACAATTTATACAGCCGAGGAGTGTAACGCCGGCGATGATTCCTGGGCCGCCAATGGAGGCCACGATGATGCCTGCTGCCCTATCCTGATTCTGTTCGTCGGCGTAATAGGCTACCAATGCGGTGAACGCACGATGGCACCGCCCTTCCTGAAGGGGTGTCCGCACCAAGGGCGTGCGGCGCCTCGTGGGCGTTTGTCTCCACGGCGTCTATTGTAGGTGTCCTGCCTCATTGCCATCGTCACTGCGATTATGCCCTTGATGCTCAAAAGAGTCTTGGAAAGAGCCGATAAACGCGATTGGCCAAGGAAAGGTAGAAACAGCATTAGGCGGCATGTTTAGGGCAGTCAAGAATCATCTTGGGTGCTTCGAACTAGCAGGTAAATGACATTCCTGTGCCGGGAACTACAGTGACGAGGTTGCGCATGGACTATCTGGATGATCTCAGAAAACAAGCGCAAGTTCTCCGCGGGGAGCAAGTAGGTCCGAGCCCCGAGGAGCGACAGCAAGCCGCCGTCGAGCGCGTCCTACAGTTATCCCTGCGACTCATCTATGGCTATCTGCGTGAGCTTGCAGCGCAGCTCAACGTTGTCAAGCCACATCTCTCGGTGAGCTATGACATTGAGGGTTACGGTCAAATCGCGGATTTAAGCCAAGGGGACTACATTCTGGGAATTGATGCCCCGACGGTCATTGGCGATCTCTCTCTCGCCTTCGCCTGTGGCTCTCGCGATCCACGACCCCGTGTCATACGCACGTCCCATCGCTCGGCTTTTCTGAAACAGCGCGACTACCTTTGGCGTCATGGCTTGAAATTTGATTCCAAGCTCGCTGTCGGTGGCGAAGGCACGTTTTTGCTCGAACCGATGGTCCCGGTGTCATTGCGTTTCTTGCCTGACCCAAAGGTCCGCCGCATTCGATTCGTGATCAAAAATCTCGATCTTCTGGGAGAAGAGAGCTATCTCATCGATCCGCTCAGGCTCAAACGTCAGCACCTTGACGGCATTGCCGGCCTGGTACTGCGCAAGCCGAACAGCCTCGAAAAGCTTACCGGTACGCTCATCACCGATGATGCTAAAGTTCGAATTCGCCAAGCACTTGCCGAGGAGCGCCGACAGCAGCTATGTCATGAGGCCGAGGCGGCGGCAATCTCCCTGGCAGAACAAAAGGCAAAGGCAGAAGGACGCCTTGCGGTAAGGATGTGTCGTGCTATCGGCCGCCTCACCGCGGCCGTCAATAGCTTATGCAGGCGCCTGCATCCTTACGCCCTATCCGCTTGTCAACGGGGACTGGATGAGCTGAAGTGCGTCGCCTCGAAGATTTCCACCCGAGTTCATACTTATCTGTTCCGCTAGGGACAATTTCCAGCGTTGCTTGTCCGCGGCGGTACTAAAGAGCTTCCTTTATCGCCGCCAGAACCTGCGCCGGGTGTTGGTCAGCCTTGCTGACCTGCCGCCAGTGCTTTTTTACCTTGCCATCGGCATCGATCCAGATGCTGGAGCGAATCACACCCATGCTTTTCTTGCCGTACATCGTCTTTTCTCCGTACGCTCCGTAGGCGGTCATCACAGCTTTTTCCGGATCGGAAAGCAGCGTGAAGGGAAGCTGGTACTTGGCTGCGAATTTTTGGTGCGATGCGCCGTCGTCTGGTGAAATGCCCAACACGACCACACCCAAGTCACCGATCTCTGTCCAGAGATCCCGAAAACCGCAAGCCTCCTTGGTACATCCGGGTGTGTCATCCTTGGGATAAAAATAGACAATCACGTTCTTGCCGTGAAAATCTTCTAGCGCAACCCGATTGCCCTGGGCGTCTTCCAGTGTGAAGGGGGGAGCCTGTTTACCTTCTTCAATAGCCATAAGTCCTCCTGCGCGAGCTGTCAACCAGAAAAACCAGGATTTAATTCTGCGGCAGATCTCGGCACGCTTGCGCAACAGGCGAGCGCGCCGTCGTCAATTTAGCTTGAAACCCTTCATATTGGCAGCGGGACATTCGTCGGTCGACCTCAGGTTATGCTCCATACGCGTACAGCGCCCATGCCCACCCATTACCCCATTCGTGCCGACACCTTGTATTTTAACGTCGACTGCTATTGTCTAACCAAAAAGCCGAAAGCAGACGTCGACTTCTATTACAATCGCTACTACAACGGTGATGCCTATGCGGCACTGAAGACGAAGTACGATCCCACTGGACAGGCACCCCCCTGTTCGAGAAGGCAGTTATGGGTCGCTAGAAAGTGATGCGGAGCAATCCTCGAACAGGGTAACGCGAGCGCCGATTCGGATCCATAGCGCTTTCGTGTTTGGGCTTGACTATTATAATGAGGCGAGCTGGCGAACTTACGGTCTCTCCTCTCGCGTCTCTGGAACGCCTCTTTTCTGGAAACCGACTCCTGGGAAGTAAATCTCACAGGATTTGGTAAGTCATCGCGACGTGTCAACGGCAAGGCCATGCTGGCGAATGGCGCGTACGTGTCTGCTATCGACAGGGAGTCAATTCATTGCATGCGAAGGGAGCATACGTGTTCAGCAGTCGCCTTAGCTACATCGGCGCGTTTGCCGTCTGCGTAGCCGTTGTCACCGTTGCCTTGTATTTACAGTACGTCCAAGGGGTCGAGCCCTGTCCGCTGTGCATGATTCAGCGGGTGCTGGTTATCGCCATTGGGTTAGTCTGCTTGGCGGCGGCCATCCACGCGCCTGCATTCGTAGGACGGCGGGTTTACGGCACTACCGTGGCATTGGTCGCGCTCCTTGGCGCCGCGGTGGCAATGCGCCACTTATGGCTGCAGAGCCTTCCCTCGGAGCAAGCGCCGGCATGCGGGCCGGGATTGGAATATATCCTTGAGCATTTTCCGTGGGACCGTGCTTTGAAGCTGGTCATCTTGGGATCCGGAGAGTGTTCTGAGGTGCTTTGGACTTTCTTGGGACTAAGCCTACCGGCCTGGACCCTAATGGCCTTTATGGGTCTTTTTGCGTTCGGGCTGATACAAGCCTGGCTACCCCTGAAACACGTATGACGATAGGCCAATGATCTACAACGAACAGAGCGAGTCACAATGGGAAGCGACGCTGGAAAAACTCAGAACAGCGCTGGCGGATGACAATGTCGCCGCTTTAGTCGAGCAGCTGCGGCCGCTGCATCCGGCAGAGATAGGACGAGTGCTGGAATCATTGGCGCCGAAGGAGCGTCTCGTCGTATGGAAAGCGGTTGAGCCTACGGTAAAGGGCGAGGTGCTGTTGGAAACCTACGAGGAGGTGCGTGACCAGCTCATCCAGTCCACGCGAATAGGCGATCTGGTCATCGCTGTGAGTCAGCTCCAGCTCGATGAGCTGGTCGACCTGTCGGAGAAGCTTCCAAAGCCGGTGCTGAAGGCGGCTATTCGAGCGATGGACGAGCAGCGTCGACAACGCTTTCAGGCTATGAGCGTGTATCCGGAAGATACCGCTGGGGGGCTAATGGATAGCGATGCCCTTTCCGTGCGCGCGGACGTAACGCTCTATGTGGTGCAGCGTTACTTGCGGCACTACCGGCGTCGACGCGGCTCGCTGCCGGAGCATACCGACGTTCTCATGGTGGTCGATCGAGACAACCGTTACCTCGGTTTGCTGCCATTGACGGATATACTGACGCTCAAGCCGAATGTCATTGTCGGCCAGGTGATGGACCGGCGCATCGAGGGCATCCACGCGCAGACCTCGGAGCGACGGGTGGCGCGGTTTTTCGAGGATCGGGATCTGGTATCGGCGCCGGTCATCGATGACCAAGGCTATCTCATCGGGCGCATCACGGTCGATGATGTCATCGATGTGATCCGCGAAGAAGGTGAACATTCGGTGATGCGGCGCGCGGGATTGGACGAGCATGTCGATCTCTTTGCGCCAGTGCTGTCCAGCGCCATGCGCCGAGCAGTTTGGCTCGGTGTTAATCTCGTCAATGCTTTCATTGCCGCTTCCGTGATCGGTCTTTTCGACGCGGCCATCGAGCAACTCGTGGCGCTTGCCGTACTAATGCCGGTCATTGCCAGCATGGGCGGCGTGGCCGGTGTCCAGACGCTGACTTTGGTGACTCGAGCCATCGCCCTGGAACAGGTGGCTCGCGGCAATGCGCGGCGGTTGCTCTTGAAGGAGCTTTCGGTCAGCTTGGTTAACGGCCTGTTCTGGGCGCTCTTGGTGGCGCTTGTTACCGGATTGTGGTTTAACGATTTTCATCTCGCCCTGATCTTTGCCATCGCGCTTGTCATCAATCTGCTCAACGGTGCTATGGCCGGCACTCTAATTCCATTATTCTTAAATCGTCTCGGCATCGATCCGGCGCTCGCTGGTGGTGTCATGCTCACCGCCGCCACCGATGTCATCGGTTTCTTTACCTTTCTCGGCCTCGCCAGTTTCTTTCTGCTCTAACCCGGATCCCCTGAGAATTGGTGCGCCGATCGCAGCTGATGCGTTAGCTTTGTGCTTATCCCGTCCCTGGCGCGGTCGAACAATTGGCTGACGTATTTTACTGGATCGAATTGGCGAGCCACTACCAGCGGCTTGAGATCCATGGCAAAGATCACTTGTTCGGCACGCGCTTCGCTATGGGACTGGAGGTAGGCAGCATTGCTGCGCCGCCGACCGAGGGTCGCCAAATCGTAGCGCTTTGCCGTGTCGATTTGGCTGTCGTAGAGCCCAATGAGAGCGCTTGCCAGATGTTCCTGACCGCTCACATCCAGCACTACTTTGTCGTTGTCGGAAAGCCAATCCAAGCTGCCCCAGATCTCACAGCCGTAGACGCAATGGGGCTGCTGCGTTTCGGGAAGCTCCCGTAGCGCACGGATAACATGCAGTGCCACAGCTACATGAGTCGTATGCCGATCCGCAAGGCTATGGGTATAGACCACTGCCGGCACAGCGGCCAGCAAGAATTGACGGAGATCATTCACCAGCGGCTGGTGAAATCCTGAGCGGATAGCACCACTGGAATAATCCAGCTGCACCATCGCGCTGTAGCGCCCGATGGACGCCGCGGAGCGCTGCTCCGATCGCCGTACCCGTTGCAGGGCGTCCGCGGCGTAGTTTCGATAAGCTCCGGCGCGCAGGCTGCCGGCGCCATTGGTGCAGGTGAGCCCCGCAAACCAACGCTGGCGGCTGTGGAAGCAAGACGCGATGCCATGAAATGCCATTATCTCAAGGTCATCTTGATGGGCGCCAATGCCGACATGGGTGGTGCGCGCAAGGGCGGCGTTAATAGAAACGCTATCCGGAATGAAGCAATCGGCTCCGTCGTTGTGGAATTTCATAGCGTGACTTGCTAAATCAGCTCTCTTTATCTGGGCGCAAGTCGACGACCTGAGCGGCGCTTGTCGATTTGCGCCCCATAGCCAGTCAACTCGACATAGCCCCACCCTGTAACGGGGACCCCGCGATGCCACCCCCGGACATCCACTGCCCCCTCCCAGTAATGGACTGAGCCTTTCAGCTCCTGGTTGGCGAGCACCGGTCGAACGTCGAGCTGGAGTTGTGATGACGGGTGGGTGAGGGTCCACTGAGCCGGATAGAGCGCACCCGTGGGGCTCTTCCATTGGTCATGTACGGTGATGTGCAACTCCTGTGCTGGTAATCGCTGCACTGTGCCCCTCGGATCCACGAGCACCCCCTGGCTCGACGGATGCGGATTACCACTGCGGCGCCGAAGCTGATAGAACATCAGCTCATAACCATCATCAAGCTGCAGGGCAAACCAATCCCAGCCCACCTGGTCCGGCGCAAGAGCGCTCGTGCTCCACTCCCGGTCCATCCAGGACTCTCCACTGACGGTAAAAGCTTCGCCGCCTATAGAAAGCGTTCCCTGACTCGCGAGGCGGGTAAGAGAATAATAATAGGAGGCATTGCCCGCCTCGGCACTCTTTTGGCTAAGCCCCTGGTCGCCCTGGAGAACGATGGGCTTCAAGGGATGTAACCTAAGCTGCAAAGCGACGTCATTTAGGGTGGCCGTCAAGCGCCAAACGCTTGGATCGTCATCCATGGCCTCAATGGACCAATTCTCGATCCAGACACGAACAGGCTCGGCCTCGGCACCAGCCAAACCGAGTGCCTGTCGCGACAGCCGCTCGGTTTGATAGAAATGACCACTCGCGCTATCAGTAACGGCGAAGTGACCCATAAACACCTGATTGGTTGCCCACGCTGAAATACGAACCGGCACCTCGGGCCGAAGCGCAAAGCGAAAAATAGTCAACTGATAGCCGAAGCGCCGGCCCGCGGCGTTCTGAAGATTACCGGTGAAATACCACCACTCACTGCGAAATAATGGGTGCGGTCCATGATCTCGTGGAAAGCGCAAGGGTCGCACCTCGATGGCTCGCTCATAGCCTGTGGTGTCATCCGAGCCGAGGATGCCCGCAACATCGGTTGTCGCATTGGGGGAGATCGGTTCGTCGACCAATCGGTGGATGATGGGGATCATGACACTGACGGCTGCAGCGAGCAGCAACGTAAAGACGACGAGTCGTTTAGCCATGCCCCGATACTGGCCGCATCTTGAGATCCTCTGGGTGGTTGGCCATTGTGTGACTGTGTCAGGGTACCCTATTCGTCGCCCATTTGTAGCTGTGCTGCCTGGTTCGGTTTGGGCACACAATGCAGGCGCCATTCAGGCTAAAGGACAATGCTGCAATAGACACAAGAAGATGTTACGGTGTAATCGTATCCTTCCCTAGGAAGAGACGTGGTAACGGGAGTTTGTAATGGTTAGCGGTATCATATTGATCGTGGCAGGTTTCCTGATTGCATTGTACCCACCGCTGCTTTCCATCATTGTGGCTATATTGCTGATTTTGGCAGGCGTTGCGATTATCTCGATTGCACACTACAACAAAAAGCTTAGAAAACACTACGACAATCCAGCGGTTAATTTGTTCTTCCGTTTTTAAGCCGCTAAACCTGCTCCTCGAGTGATACTGGGAGCCCCAGGGGCTTTCCGAGGCACGCGAGGCTATTTCGCTGCGGTTGAGTAAGGCAGTTAATACCGCTTTCTGTCATCGCGATAAACCATGCACCGTTGCGGTTCAAGAGGGCTTGAATTCCACTCTTCCGACCCCAAATAGAAGTATGTGGAAGCGAAACGAAAGGCTAAAAGCAGGGTCTCATGTATGGAGACTACTTCACCGACCTTCCATTAAACGCTTCGCTTGGGTATATACCGCCTGTCCCGTGGAGCGGATCTTGAGAATTCGGGAAGCTGGCCGGTGGCTGAAAATCCGTTAGGGAGTGAATTAGCAGATGACGAAAGCGCTGATCCCCGGGCTCGTTCTTTCGAGCGGCAACCTGCAAGCCTATCAAAATGCGGTCAATAGCATTCCTCTGTTGACTGCAGAGGAAGAAAGTAAGCTTGCTGAGAGGTATCGAGAACAGAATGAGCTCGATGCGGCATGGCGGCTGGTTGCTGCTCACTTGCGGTTTGTGGTGCGTATCGCGAAGGATTACTCAGGGTATGGATTGCCGCAGGAAGACCTGATTCAGGAGGGCAATATTGGCCTCATGAAAGCCGTCAAGCGGTTCGACACCCGTTTTGGAGTGCGCCTAGTATCGTTCGCTGTACATTGGATTCGCGCAGAAATCCATGAATTTATTCTGCGTAACTGGCGTATCGTCAAAGTCGCGACCACCAAGGCACAAAGGAAGCTGTTCTTTAATTTGCGCCGTGCTAAACGCCGCCTGGGTTGGTTGAACCGTGAAGAAATCGGTGAGATTGCCGGTGATCTGGGGGTGAAAGAGACCACTGTCGTCGACATGGAGCAGCGCTTGAGCGCTCTTGACGCGTCCTTCGATGGCGCCCTTGACGAGCACTGCGAGGATGAGCGTATCTCACCTGCTGGTTACTTGCCGGATATGCGATTCGATCCGGCTACCGTCACCGAGGCATCTGACTGGGCAGAAAAGAGCGTTCAACAGGTGCACCGTGCGCTCGATATGCTCGATGAGCGAAGCCGCGACATTATCAAAAAACGCTGGTTCGATGAGGCAAAAGCAACGCTGCAGGACCTCGCTCAGCAATACGGAGTTTCGGCAGAGCGTATCCGGCAGCTTGAAAACATCGCGCTGGCCAAGTTGAGAGCCTCACTGGCCTAAGAAGCTGTTTTAAAAATGTCGCGAGCGCAGGAAGACGCAGACGCACGGTGGCAGGCAACCGTTCCGGTATGGCTTGACAGAATTTCGTCGATGGCGGCATTTCCGCGACCAAATCAAAAGAATCGCTATTTAGTGGATCACATCACGCTATTGCGTCGCAGCTTGCAAGTGTGCGCCGGCCGTGACCTAGTCGACGACGGACTTGACGATTCGGAAGCGGCCGAGCGGATCTTTAAGGCCCCATTGGTGGTCCTGTCACACAATGCCGAGCCGGACCCAATCCTTACTTATGGCAATCTGCAAGCTATGCAGTTGTTCGGGGTATCATGGAAGCAATTGACGGCCACCCCGTCCCATTTTACGGCCGAGGCACCTGACCGACAAGAACGCGCCCGACTACTGGCCGAAGTGGCCGCCAAAGGATTTCTCGATGACTACTCCGGTATCCGAAAATCATTTGATGGAAAACGCTTTCGGATCCAGCGTGCCACGGTGTGGAACTTGACCGATAGCAACGGCGTTTATCGCGGCCAGGCGGCCATGTTTCGCGATTGGCTCGTGCTGTAGGCCGCCAAATTTACGCGGGTGATGCTTGCAGCCTGAGACGCTGCTTTCTTCTGTCGCAAACGCGTTGGCTCTGCCCGCGCTCCCGCGCCTCCTTAAAGGCGTCTCAGGCCTGCGTGCCTTTATGGCGGCGAGCGATCAGGCGATCGAGACTTTCAGCAAGAGCAGCAGCGTTGGCACGACCATTGGGCGGTGCCGTACCTTGGCGCGCAAGATAGCCAAACAGCTGCTCGCGAACTTCATTCGACTCGATAGTGGCAGCTCTTCTTGCCTGTTGCACGCCATCTAAATCGCGTTGCGACCGCTCGACTTCGGCCATGAGGCGTAACTGCTGTTCCAGGTCCCCATCCAGAGCGACAGGATCAAGTCCGCCGTCTACCAGCATATCTGCAAGTTTCTGCTTCTCGTCTGCCAGCTGGACCGCGAGCGATGCACGTTCGATATCTTCTACGTGGGGTGCCGCTTGCTCGCGATCGGCAGAAGTAGGCCCGGGGGCCACTGTCGCCGCCTGCAGCTCTGCTATCCGCAGACGCACCGATTGCTCACTCCACTCGGCCGGACCCTCGAGACCGGTCTCCTTGAAACGGCGCTCGGCACCCAACCGTCGCCATGTAATATCTTGCCCGGAGCGCAACAGTATAACGATGGGACCAACCGGCAACAGCAACAAAAGAAAAGCCGGATGGACAGTAAAGGCGGCGCCAATGGCTCCAAAGGTTACAGCAAAGAGCACGGTCCGTACGGCCCGCCGAGTTGGTTGCAGATCGCCTAGGCGGGGCGCATCGAGCCACGCCAGAAGGGCTTGCGCCCCCGCCTGCAGTTGCTCAAGCGCCTCGGCCTCCATCCTCTGGTGGGTTGCGAGGTGCTGATCCGAGGCGCGTAGCTTGCTTTCAAGGGTACGCATGTGGTCGAGCGTGCGAATGATCTCATCCGCTTTTCCTGGAGCGAAAGGCGGTTGCCTGCTTGGCGTTAAGGTTCTTAGCGCTACTTCCGCGGCGATGCGTTCAACCTCAAGGTGGCGCTCGCGCTCGCGCAGGTCATGAATATCGCTCTCACGCGCCCTGAGGGTGCTTACCTGCTGGCATCGGCGCAGCAGTGCTGCTTCATCATCCGTCAGGATATTTCCGCGGGCCTGAACCTTGATTGATTGCTGACTGGGGTTTGGACGCTTGATCATGGAAGTCGACTGGTGTCGGGATTTTTGCAGAAATTGTCGGTAAGGAATAGTTCTCTTTTTTAGACCAAGTACCTTCTGCGGCAGTTCACCTTAAAGCTTGTAAATAGACCTCTGCGCCTTGCTCTGCCTGCGCTCGTCTGGCTTTTAAAATACCCTCTCAGTGCCAGTCGGCAATTACCTCTTAATATTGCACAAGCGCATGGCTTTTCTCTGTTTCTTACTTATTTTTTCCGCAGTTTCATGCTGGCGTTGGATATGGGAGATGCGAGAGGAGGAAACACCGAAAAGCTCCGCAACCTGGCGTAGCGGCAGATTGGCTGCCCGGCGCAACAACCAAGCGGCACACTGATAGGCGTCAGGATGAGAACGCGTGAGAATGGCTTGTTGCTCTGTCTGGTAAGCTTCGCTCACTCGCCGAAGCACTTCCGCCTGACCGAGCCGAGTCGGTTGTGTCTGTTGTTTCGGTACATTTGCGATGGTCTGACCGCGCAGGCGGCGCTGCATTTCCTCCAGGAAAGCCTCGTCGCCCAAAAAAATTTGACCCTTCACTGCTTGCCACGGAGAGGATGCTCCTTTACCCTCGGACACAAATCGCCGGTATAGCTGGCAAGCCGTTTTTCGCTCAGTGTCAAAGAGTGCAAGCACTGCCTGGACATCAAGCCACTTAGGCGTGTTTGTCTGTCCCGCAGTGACTCGGTAACTGCTCCAGCGCCAGTCCTTGGTTGACCTAACCATACCGGCACGCACCGGATTGAGTACGACATACCGACAAAGCTCTTTCAGGTAGCTGTCCTTGTCGATCACGATGCTCTTGAAGCGCCCCTGGAGCAGATGTCCTGTTCGCCGGTGACGGCGGTTGAAGCGCTGCGTGTACACGCCATTCAAACGACGCATGCCGCGGCTGAGATTGGCTTCTGGTGTCTGCAGCAAGAGATGGTAATGGTTATCCATGAGGCAGAAGGCAAAGCAACGCCAGCCCTGCTGTTCGACCTCCCTACCGAGCAAATCGAGGAACGTCCCCCGGTCACTTTCATCCAAGTAAATCGCTGTCCCGGCATTACCTCGTGCGGTGACATGGTAGATGCCTCCCGGGTATTCCATTCTGAGTTGGCGTGCCATCGACCGAGGATACGTGCTTTAGTATGTAAAGTCAAAAAACGACCCCAAATTACCGCCACGTGCTTTAGTATGTAATGTCAAAAAAACGACCCCAAATTACCGCCAAAGGGAGTGACCCCAATTGGGATCATGCTTTAGCTCATAACGGTACCACATGGCATTGATTACCCAAGCTTCGCTCGGCTAACTGGACCAGGTGGCGATGATGGGTGAAGAGCAGAACCTGACAGGACGTCAAAGTGCCGAGGAGGCGAAGCCCTGCGGCGGCGCGCTCATCATCGAAATGAATAAACAGATCGTCGCCCACAAAGGGCAGCGGCTCTTCTTTTTCACAATAAGCTTCCAGCGCTGACATCCGCAGTGCCAGATAGAGCTGATCGCGGGTGCCATCGCTCATACCGGCGATGGTAACGCGCTCGCCATTGGGTCTCTGGCCGACCAGACGAGGCTCATCGTTCTCATCGTAATCGACAGCGAAGTGACTGAAGGAACCGGCCGTCAAATGATTGAACAGCTTCCCCGCGCGTGCCAGAAGCGGGCTTTGGTGTTTTTGCCGAAATCTGTCGATGGCGATTTTCAGCATGATTGATGCACAGCGCAATTGTACCCAGTCATTGGCATGGATGGAAAGCTCCGCCAACGCGCACTGCATATCTTGCGCAGCCACCTCGGCATTGCCTTTGGAACGCAGCTCTCGAAGCGCCACCTCCTTGCGTTCCAACTCCCGAGAAGCCTCCTCATGAGCCATTTCTAAGCGTCGAAGCGTGTCCGCGTTCTCCATCTCCGCCTGCTCCAAGGCTGCAGCCTCCCAGTTCGATGCCAGGTGGCGCAGCGTCGCCTCTGGGTAGCCGTCACCGGCGGATATCAGCTGATCGCGCGTCGTGGATAGCTTTTCTTGGAGATGGCGTTGCTCCTCCGCTCGTTGGATTTCTTTCTCAAGAAGCCCTTCATCCGTGATTCTACCGAGGACTAACAGAGCGGCCAGATCATCGTGCGCCGAGCGCAGCTCGTCGGTTGCATCGGCGAGTTGCTGCTGCCATTCGCGCCTTTGTTGGCAATGTTCGGTGTGGCTCACCGCAAGCTTCTCGGCTTCACGCAGGCGAGCAAAAAGCGCATCCACTAGCTCTAACGTTGCCTGCGCACTTGCTTCGGACACCAGCTCTGTCGCCAACGCTTTTGCGGCCGTACTGAACTGTTCACAGGTTTGCTCCATGTTTTGGGCGCGCCGCTCCAGATCATCCGCCTTGGCTTCGGCGGCATACAGATCGCGCCATAAGCTGAGTGCGGTGCGTGCCTCGGACGTGGTCAGCGTTGGTGGGTGGCCGAGCTCGATCAGAAGCTGCTGCCAGCGACCTTGCCATTGCGCAACCGCTTCTTCTATGTGGTGGCTTTGTTTAGCAAGGCGCGTTGCGGTCTTTTCTCGGTCGGCCTGCTGTGCTCTAAGCTCTTGGGCGCGCCGCCAGCGCGCGTTACGCGCCTCAAGTCGGTAGACAATTTGATCCAGCATTTCGCGCAGCGTTGGCGCGGGGTCTTCAATACCGACGAGTTTATGTAACGCGGCGGCACCAGTCGCCGCTTCATGAATTCGCCGCTCTAACCGTTGGCTTTGCCGGGCGATTTCCATGTGGCGGCCAGCCAATTGGCGAAGACCCTCGACTTGCTCCACCCAGTCCAGCATGGTTTCGGGGGACTGCGGCTCGATATCCACTGCTTTCCAGAGCTGCTGCCAATCGTTGTTCAGCCCAATTGCTGTCTGTTCCACCTTTCTCAGGCGCTGTGTCGCTTCCTCTCGCGCACGTTTGGCGGCAGCGAGCGCCGCTACCGCTGAGCTATGCTCGGTAATGCGTTGGGTCTCGGCCTGTCGCCGATCGGCGAGATTGTCTGCGCGCAAGACCAGTGTTTCGTAAACCCGGTCTAATGGTTCCTTGGCATCGAGGCTTGCAGGTGTCGCCTCGTCGAGCGATCCGCCATCGATATACCGGCGCCGGATCAAGCTCCAGGCGGTCTGGCGTCTCGCGCGGGCATCGAAAAGCGCCTCCATTGTCGGCACTTCGCCCGCCGCCCGCAGTGAATCAAGGCGTTGCTGGATCTGCTCGATGGCCGCCGCTGCGGCTTGTAGCTGGTCAAACACCACCTGCCGCTTCTGCTCCAGCCTGGCGAAGCGGGATACGAATTCGTTTATTGTTACCCGCAGCGGCAGTGCGGTCTGGAACAGCGCGTCCACGGTTCCCCGCCAAAGCGGTAACTTGGCCACAGCGTCGGCTAGCTCCCGTTGCACGCTATCGCAGCGTTCCTGCAAACCATGCAGCTCCAATTCGTCGTCTTCGACGGCCCGAAGTCGCGCCACACGGTGCAAGTGCTCGCTTGGGTCCTGGGTGTCCGTGAGCGGATTCAGTGCCTCCAGCGTTTCGTTCAGCGAAGCCTGGGCGGCAACCCGATCGCCGCGTGCCCTCTCTCCTGCCAAGGATAGCCTTTCACCTTCGTGAATGATCTCTTCAAAACGGGTGAGGCGAATATCGTCAAGTCGGCTGCTGGCATCGGCGAGGCCAAGCCGGCAGGCGTAGTCATTGACCCGTCGCCGCTCGGTGCGCACCTCGGCCCGGAGGGTAGGAATTTCTTGCAGGTAGCTCTGGATTCTGCCGCGCTGGTGATGCAGCCGTTCTATCTCTGCGGCGCGCTCCAGTACGCCTTCAGGCACGGAATGGTTTGCAAGCCAAGAATCGACAGCTTCGATACGCTCTTGCGCACGGCCTCTATGCTGCTCGGCGCGGGTACGAAGCTCAAGGGCGCGCAGTCGTCGCTCGGCAGCATTGTCGGGCAACATAGAGGGGTCGCCGAGCTCTGCCAATCGACTGCTCAGAGAGTCGATCTGTCTTAGAATCGGCAGCACGCGTCGAAGTCGCGCGAGCCGTTCTGCGCGCTCTTTCGCCTCTGCCACAGCCTGACGTATAGACTCGAGCTGTTCCTCAGCACCAGCGCGTTCCTGCACGGCCCGCCGCCACTCGTCGACGCCAAGCGATGCTTTGCGTAATGCTGTTCGTGCCTCCTCGTACCCGTCGAGTGCTCTGTAAATTGCTTTGCTTGCAACTTTCCTTTCTCCATAGAGCTTGTCCGCGTCGCTTTGCAGTAGCCGTTGAATCTCCAATAGATTAGAGATGCCGCTGCCGGCTTCGATGAGGCTCTCGCCAATGTCACCGCCCGCGCCCAGCATTGCCTCACCGCCCTCGCGTAAGCGGCCATGGGAAAGACCGAATGCCTTCTCGAAGAGACCGCGGTCAGAACGGCCAATGAAAGGCGCTAGGCTATCGTCACCCAGCTCCTGATCGCGGGTAGACAACAGGGTGCGGGCGCGTCCCTTGCGGCGTCTGAAGGAGAGCTCTGCACCGGCACGATTGACTACGGTGGCGCCAAGCCGCAGTTGTTTGGCGTCAAACTGGAAGTCGTAAGGCGTTAGGTGAGGAAATCCATAGAGGAGATCCGAAAGCGCAGTGAGGGCGGTCGTTTTGCCAGCCTCATTGGTTCCGTAAATCAAGCACAGCCCGCTTTGCGGAAAAGACAACTTGCGATCGGCAAAGGCGCCATAACGCTCAAGATAAAGTGAGACGACGCGCACTGGCCTATCCCTCTTGAGCAAGTCGCGACATGAGGAGTGCCTGTGCTGCTTCGACGATCTCGGCAACACCGTTGTCAGATGGCAAGTCGTCGATGTCGCTACACGGCAAGCGCTTTCTCAGACCGCGTAGCTCGCG
>JBAPTW010000300.1:0-25282 GCA_049282355.1 Gammaproteobacteria bacterium
CACGTTTCCAGGAGCCGGCACCAGCGGCTTGAGAATGGACAGGAGTTGCTGTGGCGGTCGGTAGCCGATGGGCAGAATTTCTGTCACGAGCCCATTCGCCGCTAAGATGCTAGTGGTAGCTGACCCAAGGACGGTCATGAATACCACCAGGCGTAGCAGGCTTAGCCTGTCACGGGCGATATATAAGTATCGGCCTTGCTGATCGCCCATATGCTATCCTTCTGGGGGCGTGCCTGAGAAGCTGCTTAAAAAACGATTGCGCTTGTCACAGCGGTGTTGCGCGGCGGCTCGTACTCCTCATGTACTCTCCTATGTACACTCCGGTTGCTCGCCACATCCTTTAAACAGCTTCTTACACATCTTCTGCCAAGCGCTTGGCAGCGCCAATGTAATCGCGTGGCGTCATAGCGAGCAACCGCACTTTGGCGTCTGTCGGGATGGCGAGCTGACTGACAAACTCTCTTAGGCTGGCCCTGTCGATGGTGCGCCCGCGCGTTAGTGCCTTGAGCTGCTCATAGGGTTTTTCAACGCCGTAGCGGCGCATCACCGTCTGGATTGGCTCTGCCAACACTTCCCACATAGGATCGAGATCAAGCTGCAACGCCTCCCTGTCGATGGCAAGCTTGCCAATGCCCTTGATGCATGCCTTATAAGCAATCAACGAATGAGCGATTCCCACTCCAAGGTTTCGCAAGACAGTGGAGTCGGTCAAATCGCGTTGCCAGCGAGAAGTGGGCAGTTTGGCGCTAAGATGTGTGAACACTGCGTTGGCCATCCCTAAATTGCCTTCGGCGTTCTCAAAGTCGATGGGATTCACCTTGTGGGGCATGGTGGAAGAGCCGACTTCCCCCCCTTTTACCTTTTGCCGAAAGTAGCCCAGGGAGATGTACCCCCACATATCGCGGCAAAAGTCTAACAATATGGTGTTGAACCGCTCCATGGCATGGAAAAGCTCAGCCATGTAGTCGTGAGGTTCGATCTGTGTGGTGTAGGGGTTGTGCACCAGACCGAGCTCAGTCACAAAATCTCTCGTGAGCTCCTGCCAGTCGATTTCCGGATATGCCGCAAGGTGCGCATTGTAGTTACCCACCGCGCCGTTCATCTTGCCCTGAATCGAAACGGCGGCAACCTGTTGTCGCTGCCGCTCGAGCCGGTATACAAAATTTGCCATCTCTTTGCCCACCGTTGTCGGTGAGGCCGGCTGGCCATGGGTGCGTGAGAGCATTGCCTCGCCAGCATGACGCAGCGCCAGGCCCCTAATTTCGGTAATGAGAAGCTCCATCGTTGGAACTAAGTGCTCTGACCTGGCAAACAGGATCATCAGGCCATACGCGAGATTATTGATGTCCTCAGAGGTGCAAGCAAAGTGCAGAAACTCGACCACGGAGGTGAGTTCCACGTTACCAGAAATACGCTCTTTCAAGTAATACTCGACGGCCTTGACATCGTGATTGGTGATAGCTTCGATGCCTTTGATGGCTGCGGCATCACTGACTCCAAATTTATCGACAGTGTCATCTAACAACCTCTTAGCCAGCTTACTAAACGGGCCAATTTCCGGGATTTCCGCACGGCTTGCTAAATGTTGCAGCCAACGAACCTCCACCAACACGCGATGGCGGATGAGACCGAATTCGCTGAAAAGCGAGTTGAGGCCGAGCGTTTGGTTCCGATAGCGCCCGTCGATGGGCGAGAGGGCAGTGATCGCCGATAGCTCCATGGTTCACGCATAAGTAGTCTATTTGTTTGATTTTCGCATCTTATCCTATCGCACCCTTGCCGGCAGCATTTCCGAGCAGCTCGCTGCTTGCGAAAAGCAGGTTTCCGCTGCCGTGCGCTTTTGGACATTACGGGATCCATTGGAGGCTGTTTCGATGTCGATGCAGAGCATGGCTTAAAGAATCGCCGCTCGTCGTCGAGATAGGAGGCAGGCGCTTTTTTGTCAATCTATGGCCGTTCGTTTGCTTCCCACCGAGTAGTGCCAAAGCCGGCTGGCCTAAACCGCTGGTCGACGGCGGTGCCTTGGCATATAAACATTGACGGCCAGGAAAAGAAATTGCCCATGGACGCTACCGTAGGGAACCGCTTTCACGAGCTCAAGGCTGCTGGTGAGCTTCCGTCACCCACTGGGGTTGCCCTTGCGCTCTTGGAACTGACGCAGAAGGATGATGCTTCGATCAAGGAGATCGTTGGGGTAATTCAGACTGATCCGGCGCTGACAGGCCGGCTATTAAAGTTCGCTAACTCGGGATTCGTGGGTTTGCGCCGTGCCGTGGTGTCGATTCAGGATGCTGTTATTCTTCTCGGTGTGCACGTCGTTCGCCAACTGACCCTCGGCCTCTCGGTGCTGTCTAATTCCCGTCAGGGACCTTGCCAGGGTTTCGATTACATCGGCTTCTGGTCGCGCTCATTGGCCACCGCACTAGCGTCCCAGGCGCTATGTGAAAAGAGCCGCTCGTTTCCACCGGAAGAAGCCTTTACCTGCGGCCTGCTGAGTCAGGTTGGCTGTCTTGCGATGGCGAGCCTGTATCCGGAGTCGTACGGCACTCTCCAGCATAGGGCTGCGAATGCAATAGAGCTCACGCGGCTTGAGCGTAGCACTTTATCCGTTGACCACATTGAGCTCACCGTTGCACTACTCGGCGATTGGGGGCTTCCCCGGGTGCATCTGGATGCCGTCCGTGAGCACGAACAAGTGATCGGTAATGACAATCTACCGAAAGGTTCCCGTGAGCGCGCGCTTGCTGAAATCCTTCATATGGCAGCACACATCGGCCGAATGTGTTTAGCTCCGGACCCAGAAGGGGCAATCCTGCTGCCTCAGCTGATAACATTGGGTCAGCAGCAGGGTCTCTCGGAGTCCGATGTGGGCTCACTGTTCGACGCGGTGGTGCGGGATTGGGTGGAATGGGGCAAGCTTTTGGAAGTGCCAGCCAGCAAGGGAGTGAGCTTTGCCGAGATGGTGGAACAAGTCCGGCGCATCGAAGCGACGCCTTCTGGTGAGCAGCACCAGGGTCTGCGAATACTCGTTATTGACGATGATCCGGTGATCGTACGCAGGCTTACCCACCATCTCGAAAAAGATGGGCAACAAGTACTTACGGCGGTCAACGGTCGGGCAGGCTTGCAGGTTGCTCTAGAGGCAAAGCCGCAGCTCGTCATCACCGATTGGATGATGCCGGAGATGGATGGGCTGGCTTTATGCCGAGCACTGCGAAAAGCGCGCTTTGGTCAATTGTTATACATCATCATGCTCACAATGCAGGAAGATGAGGGGCATTTGGTAACGGCTTTCGATGCCGGTGCAGACGATTATGTGGTGAAGCCCTATAGCCGCAGGGTACTGGAGGCTCGAATTCGAGGAGGGGAGCGCCTTATTCGGCTGCAGCAAGAGATAGAATGCGAGAAGGAAGATAATCGCCGCTACCTGGCAGAGTTGTCCGTTATGAACCAGCGTCTGCGAGAGGCAGCACTGACCGATCCGCTTACTGAGCTGCCTAACCGGCGATACGCCATGGAGCATGTTCTGATGGAATGGGCCGCTTCCGAGCGCGGTGGATTTCCCCTCGCGTGCCTGATGGTAGATGTCGATCACTTCAAACGTTTCAATGATTACTGCGGCCATGATGTGGGCGATAAAGTGCTTCGGGACACAGCTGCCGTGCTACGGGGGGCCGCACGTACGAACGATCTGGCGTGTCGTTTTGGTGGTGAAGAGTTTGTCGTCATTTGTGCCAACACTGATGTGGCTTCCGCTAATCAGCTTGCCGAACGCCTGCGGCGCGCAGTCGAACTTTATGGGAAGCGTGTCTCTGTCTCGGGTGTATCGTTAACTGTGAGTATTGGCGTCGCAGTTCGCCGTTCGGAGATGAAATCGTCCACAGAGTTGCTCAAAGCCGCAGATCATGCGCTTCTCAAGGCCAAAAGCAGTGGACGAAACCGCGTATGCGTCGCGAATGCCGAACGGGCGTGAAGGGCGCTCATCTCGAGCTTCTCGCTCGGCCACAGATGCCTTGGCATCTTACCTCCCGATCTTGCGCTGTCTTCTTCACTAACTTTTTACCGCTTTTTTTGATGCTTGCGTTTCGTCAAGCGAAGGTCAAGACTAGCGATTGACCAGGTGCAGCTGTGCCCCTAATAGCGAGCAGCCACCAGCGTGGTGGGTGGCGTTCTTACATCGAGGAGAGGCAAGCAGCCTATCGCATTCGGGAATTGTGATCAGGAACCGCTGGCCTGTGGTCGGCATCTAATACTCGCAGAGCAGGGTACGAAGTCCGCCCATGGAAGATGATGTGAATAATGGAGAGGCTATGTCTGCGAAAAACGCCAAACTGATACTAGACAACGCAGAGTATCAATTTCCCGTCGTTCAGGGCTCCGAAGGAGAGCTGGGGATCGATATTCGCGAGCTGCGTTCAGCCACCGGCGCCATTACGTTCGACGAGGGATATGCTAATACGGGATCTGCACGCAGTGCGATTACGTTTGTGGATGGACGTCGTGGTATCTTGCGTTACCGAGGCTATCCTATCGAGGAGCTGTGCGAAAAATCGAGCTTCATTGAGGTCGCGTACTTGCTGATCTTCGGCGAACTTCCGGGTCAGGAGCAATTTGCTTATTTTGACCGTTCAGTACGTCGGCACACCATGATTATGGAGGATATCAAACAATACTATGACGTTTGGCCGCGAAAGGGCCATCCAATGGCCTACTTGTCCTCCATTGTCAGCGCTTTGTCTACCTATTATGAAGACTCGCTGGATCCTTTCGATCCCCGTCAAGTAGAGATTTCAGTCCACCGCTTACTCGCAAAGCTGCCTACCATCGCTGCCTATGCCTATAAGAAATCCGTCGGCCAGCCAAAGATTTATCCTCTGAATAGGCTCGGCTACGGAGAAAACATTCTGCATATGATGTTCGCAGTGCCAACGGAGGAATACGAGGTCGATAAGGAAATTGCCCGCGCACTGGAGCAAGTTCTTATCGTTCACGCCGATCATGAACAGAATTGTTCAACGTCGACGGTGCGGATGGTAGGTAGTAGCTATGCCAATATATTCGCTTCCATTGCCGCCGGTGTGCTCGCGCTCTGGGGACCCCTACATGGCGGTGCGAACCAAGCCGTTATCGAAATGCTTGAACAGATACACGCCGATGGGGGTGATTTAAATAAGTGGATCGATCGAGCAAAAAACAAGGACGATCCTTTTCGCCTCATGGGTTTCGGCCATAGGGTTTATCAAAATTACGACCCCCGAGCCAAGATTCTTAAGCAGGCCAGTAATCGTGTTCTGGACAAGCTAGGTGTTCACGATCCGCTACTAGAAATCGCCTTAAAGCTCGAAGAGGTGGCGCTGAAGGATTCCTATTTCGTGGAGCGCAAGCTGTATCCGAATGTGGACTTCTATAGCGGGATAATCTACAAGGCGATGGGCTTTCCGGTAAAGATGTTTCCCGTGCTCTTTGCCATCGGTCGCCTGCCGGGGTGGATTGCCCACTGGAAAGAGATGTTTGAGTCTGAAGAAACTCGCATCGCTAGACCACGCCAGATCTACAACGGGTATTCGGAGCGAAAGTATGTGCCGTTAGAGGAACGCTAGCCCTTCGGGCGATCCACGAAGGAAGGGCGAAGCGGTACCCAATGATGGTACTGAGCGAAGTCTATCAGCGTCAATCCGTAAGTAACTGCCGCAGTACGTAGTGCAATATTCCACCATTGCGGTAGTAATCCCATTCCTTTGGTGTGTCTATTCGCACTGTCGCCTCGAAAGAAAGCGGCTTTGAGTTGTCGGATTGACAGACCTGCACTGTTACCGTCTGACATCCAATAGCCACCCCCACAATGTCAAACTGCTCCGTGCCACTGATCCCTAAGGCTGCGGCATTGTGATCAGGGGCAAACTGGAGGGGGAGGATACCCATGCCGATTAAATTAGATCGGTGAATGCGCTCGAAGCTTTCCGCGAGGACTGCTCGGACTCCCAATAACCGAGGTCCTTTGGCAGCCCAATCCCGGGAGGAACCGCTGCCGTATTCTTTCCCCGCCACAACGAGCAAAGGGACCCCCTCTTGTTGGTAGCGCACGGCCGCGTCATAGATGGGCATGAGCTCGCCGGATGGCTGATGGGTAGTCCAGCCACCCTCAGTGTCTGGGGCGAGTCGATTGCGCAGACGCACATTGGCAAAGGTACCCCGCACCATGACGTCATGGCTGCCCCGCCTCGATCCATACGAATTAAAATCGCGTGGCTCGATGCCGCGTTCCCTGAGATAACGCCCAGCGGGACTGTTCGTATTGATGGCGCCCGCCGGAGAGATGTGGTCCGTCGTGATGCTGTTGCCAAGCAATGCCAACACCCGAGCTCCCTTTATCGGTTTGATCTCCTCGGGCTCTTTTCCCATGCCTTCGAAGTAAGGCGGATGCTGAATGTAGGTCGATTGTGGATTCCATTCAAATTGCTCGACTTTTGAGACTGCCATGCTGGCCCATCGGCTATCGCCTTCGAAGACATGAGCGTAGCTCTCGCGAAACATTTGGGGGTCAATGCTCTGCGCCATAATTTCCTGCACATCCCCTTGGTTTGGCCAGATGTCCCGTAGAAATACTGGCCTGCCTTGGTCGTCTTGGCCGAGCGGTTCGTTGTAAAGGTCGATCTCCATGGTACCGGCGAGGGCATACGCCACCACCAAGGGGGGCGATGCAAGGAAGTTCATCGCCACCTCTGGGTGAATACGACCTTCAAAATTGCGGTTTCCAGAGAGAATAGCACAGACGATAAGATCGCCTTCGCGGATTCCACGGCTAACAGCCGCCGGTAAAGGACCCGAGTTACCAATACACGTTGTGCAGCCATAACCTACCAGGTGAAAACCAAGCCCTTCGAGCTGCGTGAGTAGGTTTGACTTGACGAGATACTGGGTCACAACACGTGACCCGGGGGCTAGGCTCGTCTTCACCCAAGGCTTGACGCGCAGACCTCGCTTCAAAGCTTCCCTTGCTAGGAGCCCGGCGCCCACCATGACCGCTGGATTGGATGTGTTGGTGCAGGAGGTGATTGCCGAAATGACGATGTCACCGTCCTTCAGGGCAATCTGCTCACCGCGATAGTCAATAGTCGTCGCTCCCGAGTGTCGAGATTCCCCAGCGCCAACGGCCGTAGCGCCACCGTCGTCGCTAAAGCGCGCAATGTCTTGGTCCCGCGTGGTGCGCCCGGAGCGTTCATCTTGGAGCGCATGAAGGGCGTTACCGACAGTTTGCTTGGCTGCTCGCAGACTGATCCGATCCTGGGGGCGCTTCGGTCCAGCAAGGCTTGGCTCAACTAGATTCATATCCAGCTCCAGTAGGGCGCTGTATTGCGCTTCCTTGCTGTTCGGCAAACGATACATACCCTGGGCCTTGGTATAGGCCTCTACCAGCGCAATCTGCTCTGGCCTGCGCCCGGTCAGCTGCAGGTATCTCAGCGTTTCGGCATCCACAGGAAAGATACCGCAGGTTGCGCCGTATTCTGGAGCCATATTGGCGATGGTGGCTCGGTCCGCCAATGGTAGATGGTCAAGCCCGTCGCCAAAGAATTCCACCAGCTTGCCGACGACGCCCATCTGCCGCAGCATTTGCACGATGGTGAGCACGAGATCGGTAGCGGTCGCGCCCTCTGGCGGCTGGCCCGTCAACCGAAAACCAACAACTTCTGGGATCAGCATGCTGATCGGTTGACCGAGCATGGCAGCTTCGGCCTCAATGCCACCAACGCCCCAGCCAAGCACGCCGAGACCATTGATCATTGTGGTGTGGGAATCGGTGCCGACCAGAGTATCTGGAAACGCGAGCATCACACCCTCTCGCGGCTCAGCGAATATGACACGCGCCAAATATTCGAGGTTCACCTGGTGTACGATACCGGTGTTGGGCGGCACCACCTTGAAATTAGAGAAAGCTTGCTGTCCCCAGCGTAGGAAGTGATAACGTTCTTGATTTCGAGAAAATTCTAGCTCTGCGTTGCGCTGCAGGGCATCATCGCTGGCGTACACATCGACCTGCACAGAGTGGTCGATCACCAGCTCTGCCGGGGATAACGGGTTGATTTTTGTCGGGTCACCCCCCAGAGCTCGAAGCGCATCGCGCATTGCGGCGAGATCGACGAGTGCGGGTACGCCGGTGAAATCCTGGAGCACAACCCGGCTCGGGGTAAACGCGATCTCGGTCTTAGGCGTGTCTTGTGGCGCCCAAGAAGCCAGCGCCTCGATGTCTTGAACGGTGACACTGACGTCGTCTTCGTGACGCAGAAGGTTCTCGAGCAGGACTTTCAGGCAGTAGGGCAATCGATCGATGTCAAAGCGATCGCTCAAGCGAGCTAGGCTAAAAATAGCGTAGCTCCGATCACCCACCTTGAGGTCCGAGCGTGTTCGAAAGGTATTCATCATGCTGATTACGTTTGTCGAAAAAGATCGTTGTGATGAAAGGCGAAGTCCTTTATCCTCAATTGGTGCGCTGCGTCATAAATGAATCAAGTGACTGAGCGATGCGCCTGGGCGAAAGGGTAAAGCCAAGTGCGCCGACCACGCGAGCACGTCACAGAGAATAGCTCCGAAACGCGTCGGCGACTAGAGCTGTGAACGAAGCTGCCACGAATGCCAAAACCGAGATTAGTCAACCTCGCTTGCCATCGCCGTGCTTATTCGGAGGCAATAAAAGCAAGTACCGGCATCGGAGTCCATTGCCATGAGCAGACAGAGCCTAACGATCACTGACAATCGCACCGGCCAGATCTATGAGATCCCCATCGAGAACGATACTGTTCGTGCCATGGATCTGCGCCAAATTCGCGTGCATCCAGATGATTTTGGCATGATGACCTATGATCCCGCTTACTCCAATACGGCAGTCTGTCGCAGCGGCATTACTGACATCGATGGAGATCGCGGGATCCTTCGTTATCGAGGGTATCCGATCGAGCAGCTGGCCGAAAAAAGCACCTTCCTCGAGGTTGCTTATCTGTTGATCTATGGTGAGCTTCCGAATGAGGCCCAGCTGGCAGCGTGGACCAGCCGCATCATGCGTCACACGTATATTCATGAGAACTTAGCTCACGCCATTGACACATTCCGTTACGACGCTCACCCAATGGGGATGCTGATTAGCTCCATTGCAGCCATGTCGACTTTCCATCCGGAGGCAAAGAACGTCGATGACCCTCAGGTAAGGGAAAAGCAGATCTGGCGCATTCTGGGCAAGCTGCCGACAATTGCCGCCTTCGCCTATCGGCTGCGCATCGGGCGATCCTACAATTATCCGATCAGCGCACTCGGATATACCGCGAATTTCTTGTATATGCTGGATTACATGAATGAGCGCGATTACGAAGTACGACCAGAAGCGGCGCGGGCACTGGATGTGCTGTTTATACTTCATGCCGATCACGAGCAGAACTGTTCCACCTCCACCATGCGTATGGTTGGCTCTAGTCGGGTTGACCCCTACAGCGCGATGGCGGCCGCTGCCGCCGCCCTCTATGGTCCTCTACACGGAGGCGCAAACGCAGCGGTACTGCGTGTCCTACAAGAGATCGGTTCGGCGTCTGCGGTCCCCGCGTATGTGGAGCGGGTTAAGAAGGGGGAGATGCGGCTCATGGGCTTTGGGCACCGCATCTATACGAGCTATGACCCCAGAGCGGCCATCATAAAGAAGGTAGCACACGAGCTGTTCGAGGTCATGGGCAGCAATTCTTTGACTGAGGTGGCCCTCGAATTGGAGCGAATCGCGCTCAATGATGAGTTTTTTGTTTCCCGGCGGCTCTATCCGAACATTGATTTCTATAGTGGCATCATCATGCAAGCATTAGGGTTCCCAGTCGATATGTTTCCGGTTTTGTTTGCCATTCCGCGAGCGGCCGGATGGCTAGCCCAGTGGCTGGAGATGCTGGACGATGGTGAACAGCGTATTGCGCGTCCTCGACAGGTCTATGTAGGGCCATCGGTGCGCGATTACGTCCCCATGGCGGAACGCCGGTAATTTACCTGTGCCGAGATTGCTTTTTTCTGCCGAAACTCTCGGTAACGTCCAGACTTACCCAACCTCGCGAGGAAGCACTCTCCGGTAGGGAGCTGCCTCAAATATGGAGGCAACTCACAGGAGCGCCAGGTTTACCAGCAAACGGTAGCGCGAGTGCATAGGCTCATCGAAGGGATGCATCACTATTTCAATACGCGATCGAAAGGCTGCACCATATCGAAAACAAGCGGCAGAGCTGCATTGCCCGGCTCCTAATCGACGCGAATATTTATTTCCGAAGTCACACTCTCGCAGACGTGGAAATCTATTCGTTTGGCTGTGCCTCAACTGAGATGCCCTGCCGATCTAATTCATCTAATGCCCATTGCAGCAATGCTCCGGTTCCCATGGCCATCGAACCTATAATTTTCTCATCCAAACGCTTACGCAAGTCGGCGGAAACCGGAATATTGACGAAGGTGGTGGCGCGTTTGCGACTGGCCTTCCCGACCATAACGAGCCTGCCTTGCCCGTTCTTGTGAATTTCAAGGGCAAACATGGCGTCAACCGGTTTTCGTTTACGAGGCCGACCACGCCGAGCTGGAAGCCTCTGAGCGGTTTCCGCCTTGACAAGGACGGACCCCTGTGGATCGTCAAGTAATGTCGACATGATAGTGCTCCAGTCAAAGGTCTGAATAATTCAACATTAGACCGATGATTATCCTCTTCTCCCTGTTTGCCCTGCGCAAATTGATCATCGGCAATGCCAATAAATCTGACGCTTAATGCCGGCGGGAGTTCCTTGCCGCATTTCCTTTGGAAGCTGCTTTAACCATTACTCAGCTTGCTGCCTTTTCAAAGCAGTCTCTTAAGGAAGTTACCACAGCGCAATCCCTGCCAAAGGTACTCAACTCTCGGCAGTTAAAGAAATCCTTGCCAAAGTCGATCAGATTTCTGTTCGACGTGACGCGTTATCGTGCATGACGGAAAGGAGGGCAGACGCGTGAGCGCGGAGAAAACACCGAGGCAGCAGACGCTACTCGTGGTCGAGGACGATCCGGGACTACAAAATCAGCTGCGCTGGTGCTTTGAAGGCTATTCGGTGGTGGTTGCGGACGATCGGGAGGGTGCCCTCAATCAGCTACGCCGGCACGAACCGTCCGTCGTGCTCCTCGATCTCGGTCTTCCCCCAGACCCTAGCAATGTGTCCGAGGGGCTCGCTGCCCTCGAGGAAATGCTGTCACTGGCACCGGACACCAAGGTCGTCGTCGTCACGGGCAATGATGACCGCGACAATGCGGTGCGTGCCGTTGGAGCGGGAGCTTATGATTTTTATCAAAAGCCAATTGACGCCGATGTCCTGAGATTAATCGTCAATCGCGCCTTTCGCCTCCATGAGCTGGAGATGGAGAATCGGCGTCTTGCGTTGCGGGATGTTTACTCACCAGTCGAAGGGTTGATTGGAGCGAGTCTGGAGATGGCAAAGGTTTGCGAGACGGTTGAGAAGATTGCTCCAACCAGTGTCAGTGTGCTTTTGCTCGGGGAGAGTGGTACAGGGAAAGAACTACTTGCACGTGCCTTGCATAATCTCAGTCCTCGAAAAAACCACCGACTTGCCGTCATTAACTGTGCAGCGATTCCGGAGACTCTGCTCGAGAGTGAGCTGTTTGGCTACGAGAGGGGTGCTTTCACTGGCGCTGTCAAACAGACTGTGGGCAAAATTGAGAGCGCCCACGGAGGCACTCTGTTTCTCGACGAAATAGGCGATCTGCCTCAGTCATTGCAGGCGAAGCTGCTGCGTTTTCTACAGGAACGCAAAATTGAACGGCTCGGGGGGCGAGAGGAGATAGAAGTGGATGTGCGGATCGTATCCGCTACCCATCGCAATCTAATCAGTATGATGCAGGAAGGCGTTTTTCGCGAGGATCTGTTTTATCGAGTCGCAGAAGTATCGGTGCGCATCCCACCTTTGCGAGAGCGTGCCGGCGACCCCACCCTGATGGCGAGAATCTTCCTCGACAAGTTCGGCCGAGTCTATGGAAAGCCACGACGAGGATTTACTGAGGACGCGATTGGCGCGATCCAGGGCTATGGCTGGCCGGGTAATGTGAGGGAATTGGAAAATCGCGTGAAGCGTGCCGCAATAATGGCGGAAGGTTCGCAGGTCGGTGCAGATGATTTGGAATTGCCCAATGTCAGTGAAGAACAGCTGTTGCCACTAAACCTGCGTCAGGTTAGAGAGGATGCCGAGCGACACGCGATTCGGCACGTGCTGACCTATTGCGACCACAAGGTCACGCAAGCGGCGGAGATGCTTGGCGTTACGCGCCCCACGCTCTATGGGCTACTTAATAAGTATGGACTGAGATAATTTCTTCCTGATGTTCGTTCTCTATTCGTTTTTATAGCTCCCTTTGCAGTCCTTGCCTAGCTTGCTAAGGCAGCGCATGGCAAAATGGATAGCTGTGGCGCTTAAACTTGATTTATGAAAACCGCGGACAACTCCCAAGCGCTTGCCTCGGTTAAAGAGTAACGTAAGGACTGCCGTCTGTTATGTACGAATCCTTTTACCGTCTGCGTACCAAGCCGTTTCAGCTTAGTCCAGATCCTCGCTTCTTTTTCAACAGCCAGGTACATAAGCGAGCTCTTGCCTACCTGCGTTACGGCGTCAAGCAGGGTGAAGGCTTTATCATCATTACCGGCGACGTAGGCACGGGAAAGAGCATGTTGGTGAGCACGCTTTTCAAGTCGCTCGAAACCGAGGATGTGGTAGCGGCACAGGTTGTTTCCACCCAGCTGAAGGCCGATGATCTGCTGCGGGTGGTCGCCTCGGCGTATGGGCTTCCCTATCACAAGGTGAGCAAGGCGGGACTGCTAATGAGCCTCGAGTCCTTCTTCCAAGCGTGCGTGCAGGAGGGTAAGCGCGTTTTGCTGGTCGTGGATGAGGCACAAGGACTTCCGAGACAGTCTATCGAAGAACTGCGAATGCTCTCAAATTTCCAAATGGATGGCCGCGCTTTGTTGCAAAGTTTTCTCCTGGGTCAGAAGGAGTTTCGGGCAACACTACGATCAGAAGGCTTCGAACAGCTGCGCCAACGCGTCATCGCTGCCTACCATCTCAAGTCTCTCGGACCCGATGAGACTCGCGGGTACATCGACCACCGCCTCATTACGGCGGGTTGGCAGGGAGATCCTCAATTTACGGACCAAGCCTATCTTGATATTCATGAATATACCAACGGGATCCCCAGGAGGATCAACACGCTGTGTGACCGATTGTTTCTGTATGGTTGTTTAGAGGAACTGCACGAGATAAACCGCGACGCCGTAGCAGCTGTCACTGAGGACATGTTGGAAGAGCAGGGTGGTGCAGAGGTCAATCCAGTGGAAGGACGAAACGGGGCAGAGGTACAATCGGCAGCTGTCCAACACAAAGCTGGCGCCAACGGACTCCGAGAGTTCCAAAGAGCCGGTGCGTCATCACCGATGGGAGCGCCGCCGGGGGAACATGCTCCCAGACAGGCGGAACGACTGGCGTCAGTTGAACACTCAATGGCGGCGCTGGCAAACATTATGCGAGACGAGCTGGCACAGCTACGCAAGGAGCTGAGAACCCATCGTCGGCAAAATGGAGAGGAGGACTAGAAAACTCAGTTTGGGCGGACAAATGCAGGTGCCGCTTTACGATCCGTTTGGGAGCCAGCAGCAGTTCTTTCGTGCCATGGATATTGGAGCAAGAGTCACCTTACCAGGCTCTTCCTGAGAGGGTGTTTTAAAACCTGCTACGCTTGCCATAGCGGCGTTGCGCGCTGGTTCGAAATCCTCATGTACTCCCATGTACACTCCGGTTCCTCGCCACCGTGCGCCTTGCTCTGCCGGCGCTCGCCGGGGTTTTAAAACACCCTCTGATGGAGTTAGGAATGGAAACCCTTGAGATCTGCCCCGTAATCCTTGCCGGTGGTTCTGGTACACGCCTGTGGCCATTGTCGCGCGCTGGTTATCCAAAACAGCTCTTGAGGCTCAAAGGGAACCACAGCTTACTGCAGGATACGGTAATTCGCTTAGACGGTTTGGCTGGTAAAGCGTTAGGATCGGCGGAGGAGCCTACCCAACTCTCCATTGCAGATCCCATGGTGGTCTGCAGCGAGGAGCTTCGTTTTCTCATCATTGATCAGCTTGAAGGGATCGGGCGAGGTCCTTGTCGAATCTTGCTTGAACCGGTCAGCCGAAATACGGCCCCCGCTCTGACGATAGCCGCCCTCACAGCTAATAGGCATGCCCGGGATCCCATACTTGTGGTGATGCCGGCGGATCACGTCATCGAAGACATTCCTCAATTTCACAAGTCTGTGCTTGCTGGAATAAACCTTGCGCGCGATGACACCATTGTCACTTTTGGTGTGGCTCCCTCGTCAGCCGAGAGTGGTTACGGATATATCCGCAGGCGCGAGCGCATTGCCGAGATGGATAGTCGAGGGGGATTTTGGATTGATGCGTTCGTGGAAAAACCCGATCAAATGACCGCCGAAAGTTATCTGGCATCGGGTGATTACTACTGGAATAGCGGCCTATTCATGATGAAGGCTTCCACGTGGCTGAAAGCGATGAGCTATTATCAGCCACTGATTCTCGAAGCCTGCGAAAAAGCCTGGGACCGAGGCCGGGAGGATGAGAAGTTCTACCGCGTTGACCGTTCGGCATTTGAAGCATGTACGAGCGATTCTATTGATTATGCAGTAATGGAGCGCCTGACAGAATCATACTTTGGTAAGCAGACGGACGCAGGGGAAAAGCCCGCCATTGCGGCCGCTGTTGTGCCGCTTGATGCTGGATGGTCCGACGTCGGTGCATGGCCAGCCATCATGCAACTCGGTACACCCGATAGTAACGGCAACGTCCTGGTTGGCGATGTTTACGGGCATGAAATACACAATAGCCTTCTCTTTGCGGAAAATCGGCTTATCGCGGCGCTTGGCTTAGACGACATCATAGCAGTGGCTACCGCCGATGCCGTTTTGATAGCCCATAAGAGTCACAGTCAGGACGTGAAGCGCATCGTTAATTGGTTGAAAGAGGCAGGTCGCAATGAAGGAAATGCCCATCGCCGTGTATACCGACCGTGGGGATATTATGAAGGACTGGATACGGGCGATCGATTTCAGGTAAAACGATTGTCGGTAAAGCCGGGTGCTGCCCTATCGGTGCAAATGCATCACCATCGGGCAGAACATTGGATAGTCGTACGAGGGACCGCCAAAGTGACCCGAGATGATGAGGTGTTCTTGCTCACGGAGAATCAGTCTACCTACATTCCCATTGGCACGAAGCATCGGTTGGAAAATCCGGGTAAGCTGGCATTGGAACTGATTGAAGTGCAATCCGGCAGCTACCTTGGCGAAGATGATATCTTGCGCTTCGAAGACCGCTACCATCGCGGTGCAGAAGACTGATTCATTCGCTGCTAGTTGATAATCTTATCAACCGTGTATTCCCTGAGATCTCGAGCATGAGTAAAAATAACAATTTCACCGATGAGACCGATGGCGAAAATTTGGATTCCGAGTACGACTAAGAGCGAGCTGAGTAGCAGTGCCGGCCGGCTCGCTAGGGACACGTCAAAAACAAGCCTTTCGACCACTACGTAAAGCGTGGATGCTAAGCCCAGAGCTAGTGTTGTTGCGCCAATAAGTCCGAAAAAACGCAGCGGTTTTTTTGTGAATTTAGTAAGAAAAAAGATTGTCAGAATATCGAGAATTTTGTTGACGTAATTGGCGGCCCGGTAGGAGCGCCGTAGGCGATCACGAGGTGACTGAATTGCCGACAGCTCCGTTACTTTGAAGCCATAACGGTGCGCCATGAGCGGAAGAAAAGTATGTAAATCCCCGTAGATATGTATCTCATCAGCAACGCGCCTCTTGAATACCCGAACGTTGCAGCCGGCATCATGAATGGAAAGGTCGCGATCGAATCTCAGAAGTGTATTGAACACGGTGGAACGGATGCGATTAAGCCGAGAATCTATTCTGGGCCAACGCCTTGCTAGTACCATATCATGCTCATTTAGGGCACTGAGTAGCTTAGGAATTTCGCTGGCTTGAATTTGTTGGTAGGCGGGCAGGGTAAGCAGCATATTAGCCGTGGAATGGTTAAATCCAACAGTCAAAGCAGTGGCTTCACCAAATCGTTTCGCCAAAGTAATTATGCGGATTGTTTCACCTTCTTCCCTTAATTGGGTGAGCTCTTTGAATACCTCCGGAAACGGTCCATCCAATACATAAATGATTTCCGATCTGAGCTTTGAGGCTTCGATGCCCTCTTTATATTCCTGATAGACTTCTCTAATCGGATCATAACGGTCTGTGACGGGAATGATAACTGATAGCTCGAGTGTACTTTCCATTACTCTAAGTCCCAAGGCTTTTTGCTGCTGCTTTCTGATTGTTTGTAGCTAGGTTTGCCAGTACTTCCCGCCTGAGATCGCCCGTTCGATAGATAATCTCTGCCAGCATTCCCCAAAATAATAATGTAATAGCTAGTGCGGCATATAGCACCCCAAGCCCGAAAAAAACGGCGGTCGGCTGATCGGTCCCATTAAGAGCCTCGAACAGAGCGGCAATTAATGCCGCGCTGCTAACGACTCCTGTTGTCATTGCTGCTAGAGCGAAACCAACCATTGGTCGTGAAAAAAAGGCCAGCAATGTTTTGATTACCAACAAATCAAGTAAGACCTTATAAATGCGCGATAACCCATATTTTGATTTGCCATGACGGCGCGCGTGATGGCTAACTTTTACCTCGGCGATTCGCGTGCCAGCAATTGATGCCATTGCTGGTATGAAACGATGCATTTCGGAGTAGAGCGGAATACTTTGAATGAAATTGGCGCGATAGGCCTTTAGTGAGCAGCCGTTATCCTTAATTGGAACGCCGGTAATCTTTCCGATAAGCCAATTGGCTATTCTAGATGGAATCTTGCGCGTGATTAGTTTATCTTGACGATTGTAGCGCCAGCCAACGACGATGTCGTATCCTTCTCTTAACTTGTCAAGGAAGATGGGAATGTCTTTGGGGTCATTTTGAAGATCCCCGTCCATCGTTATTAAGATGTCGCCTTTGGCGTGTTCGATGCCTGCCACCATAGCCGGCGTCTGTCCATAGTTCCGCCGGAATTTGATGACCCGCAACCTAGAATCAATCCGCGCCAGTTCAGCAGCTCTGACAAACGTGCTATCGCGACTACCATCATCAACGAAGAGTATTTCGTAGTTTAGATGAAGTGGAAGCAATGCGTTAGTAATTGCATGATATAACAGCTTTAGATTGTCTTCCTCGTTATAGAGAGGGACGATGACGGATAGGTCCATCTACACGACTCTAGCATAGGGAGATTGAATTAATTGGCTGCTGATCCGAACAGCATGAGTAGTGGATCAAGCGTGCCATCGTCACGATCTGCATGATCGCCTGCAGCTTTCGATGTACCGTGACGGCGCTGCATCGACCGCCTCAGGGCTGTTTTCTAATGACAGTATGCAAAGCTCGTAACCCGCGCGGTGTGGCTGAAGACGATGTATTCCTTTACCGCCACTGCTGCAAAGCAGTGTAGCATACCGTCTTCCCTACTGAGCAATCCGCCGACCTCATGTACTCCCATGTACACTCCGGTTTACTCGCCCCCTCCTTGGGCTCGCCTCTGCGAGGCTAGCCTGCGGTTGTTCAAAATCGTTCCGAACGGTTTTGTCTCGCCACCGTGCGCCTTGCTTTACCGGCACTCGCCAAGGTTTTAAAACACCCTCTTAGCAGGCATTGGCGTTTGGTTGCGGCGCAGCGGCCCATGACATGGCAGCCACCTGGTCAACGAGGGCCATGCCCGTCTTTAACCATGTGCATGCATGGCAGTGGCAGTTTGTCGTCTGATGACCCAGACGCATAATTCTTGCGTCCACGTACCCCACGGCAAACTCAAGGGCGCCTTCTAACTCATCAAGAGATTTTTCCTCTAAGGCAACCAGTTCGTCATTACTGAAGAGCCATTCACACTCCGCGCCGCAGCGGCAGTTCTTGCACTCCACATCTTGCGGAGAAAAGTTTCCCGCATGGGGACATTCCTCTATGGAGATCGCACCACATATCACGGCACGGGGAAACCCTAGGGCCTTTATAATTTCTTCTTTCATATTCGTGTCCTCCGCACATACACACCTCTTTGGAGGTTGTGTGAGCTCGCAATGCTCAACTCATTCTCCTGTTGTCAGGATAGCAGTCGTCTATAGACATTCGTATACAAAAACAGCCATCTGGCTCTCGAAGCCTTGCCCGCATGCACTGTCCATCCTGCCTGCCGCCTCTAACGACTATTCGGCAATGGCGCCGAAAAACCAGTGTGAAAGCTTACTTTGCTTGCGGCCGGGCGACGGCCATCTCCTCAGCTAACTGCTCCAGATTGGCATGTCGTACATCTTTACCCTTCACCAAATAAATGATGTGTTCGCAAATATTTCGAGAGCGGTCACCGATGCGCTCCAGAGCTCGGGCGCACCAGCATAGGGGGGTAATATCGGGAATATTGTGGGGATCCTCCATCATATAGGTAAGCATTTGGCGCATAATGAAATCGTGGTCTTTGTCCACATTTTTATCAGCGAGCGCCACTTGGATGGCCTGTTGCCCATCTGCTCTAGCAAGAGCGTCTAAGCTTTGATGGAGCATCTGCTTTACTCTTTCGCCCATATGCTCTATCGGGCCTAAACGATCCTGAATGGCCACCTTATCGACCAGTCGCAGCGCGATTTTGGCCACGTATTTTGCCTCATCGCCAATGCGCTCCAAGTCATTGATGGTTCGAATGACAGCCAATACGAGACGCAAGTCAGAGGCGGTGGGCTGGCGTCTCACCAAGACTTCAGTGCAGGCACCGTCCACTACCACATCCATGTGGTTGATTTGGCTATCGTTCGCGATGACAGCCTCTGCCAGCTTACCATCGAAATTGAGCAGCGCGCTCAGCGCATCGGCCAGCTGTTTCTCTGCCAATCCGCCCATCGCCAGGACCTGACTGCGAATGTCTTCGAGTTCCCTGTCGAATTGATGAAAGATGTGTGGTTTGAGATGCTCGATCGTCATTTGCATCATTTTCCTATTAGCGGAGTAGCAACTTAAGTCCTTCGCCTAGAATATAGAATAATAGTATTATGGTTGATGTATCCAAAAAGTGCTTATCGAGTAACGCAGGGGAGAGCGCCGGGGCTACTCGTCATGGGTCATTGCGAGTTGCCCGAAAGGCTCCGGGTCCAACCAAGGTTCAATGTCCAACCAATAGAAATGGCGCACAGGGAAGTGACAGGTGAATGTGCTTCCCTTCCCAACAGTACTTTCGATAGCGAGCTCACCGCCGTGCCGAGTGACGACATGCTTGACGATCGCGAGGCCAAGGCCGGTGCCGCCGGTTTCACGTGAGCGGCCGACGTCAACCCGATAAAAACGCTCCGTCAGCCGTGGGATATGGCGCGCTTCGATACCCACCCCTGTGTCCGAAACGCAAAAGTGAGCACCTTGTGTATCCGCGTGCCAGCGAAGGCGGATCTCGCCGCCCGTAGGCGTGTAGCGAATAGCATTGACAACGAGATTGGAGAACGCGCTGCGCAGCTCGTTGCGGTTTCCCCTAAGCCCGAGTCGCGGGTCTACGTCCAGCAAGATGCGGTGCCTTGCTTCACCACTTAGCTCCATCGCCTCTTTATGAATCTGCTCTAGCAGAGTGGCAACAGCGATCTCCTCCTCGCTAGTCAGCTCTCTATCGAGCTCTAACCGCGACAGCAATAGCAGATCTTCTACAATGCCCCGCATGCGCCGGGCTTGCTCATGGAGTTGAGGTAGTACCTGTTTCCAAGGCGGCTTGCGTGCCTCGGCGTGATCGAGAAGCGCTTCCACATACCCACTGATGACGGTCAGTGGCGTGCGAAGCTCATGCGAGACGTTGGCCACGAAATCGCGACGCACCTGGTCGAGATGTTGTAAGCGGGTTGTGTTCTGCGCGAGCAGCAAGTACTTGTGCTTGGCGGTAGGTACAAGGTTTAGGGTAAGCCATATGTTAGCATCCACAGGCGAAGATATAACCAGCGGTTGACGCCAATCTCCCGACTCTAGCCGGCGCACGAACTCGGGGTGACGGATGAGGTTTGCGATGCGTTGTCCTCGATCATCAGGCCGTCGCAATCCCAACAATCGTTCCGCAGCCGTGTTCCACCATTCAATCTCGCCATATAACCCTAGCACCACCGTCGCTTCGGGCAGGGCGGCGGTTGATTCTTTGAAGCGTTTCAGCGCCCGGCGTAGTTTGCGTTTGCGTTTGCGGGTGCGGCGCTGTCCGCGCCACAATTCACACATGAGCTCAGCCCAGATACCGTTAGAATCTGGGGGCGGTGTAACGCATCCGCGGGTAAGCCAATCGTAGAGCCGATAAAGCTGGACAAGATGCCAGGCGAGGTAAATGGTGACGCCGGCGAGAAGTGCAAGAGCCAAATTTTCATACCAAAGCCCCAGCGAGACCAGCGCAACACCACCCACGGAGACCACGGTCAGTTCAGCGCGCCAGCTGCGATTTAAGCTCATAACTTTATATCCGAGCAGCGTTTAGGGCGATAATAAGATCATTGGACCGCTTCTAGTAGGTGCGCGCAAGCTATGACGCCAAGTTGTGGGGCGTTATAGGCGACGCGCTGTCGCCCACCGCATGTTCAGGCACGACGTGTGAAAGATACTCCGAGAATGCTTGAAGGCCGTGATTACCCTTCATAAAAATACCTCTCTCGGCGTCGCGGAAAAATCCTTTGACAAGGCCTCGATGACCAGGGCCATAATTTGCCCGATGGCTTTTTCTTCGTTGTCATTAGCGACGATGGGTATTCCTGCCCGATCCGCTTCTGAAAGAAGAAATGTTTGCAGGTTCCAGATAGCATCGAAATGTTCCAGATATCGCTCGGATCGCCGGTCCGGAACGCGCTTGCCCCGAACTTGGATGAGTCTGCCGAGCTGAGCCGGCTTGAGGATAGCGAGCATTACTGGAACCACGACCACATCGGTGTTGTTCGGTATTCGCTGCAGAAAGGCAGGCTGGATGTGTACACCCTCAAGAATCAAGGATACCCGTTCCTTGAAGGCCCGCAGGATCACGGCCTCACAGGCGACCGAAACCAGCTCTGCTTGAGTACAGTAGCCTTCAGTTAATAAATTGCCATCGTTGGCCCCATCTTTTCGCCAGGCCGGCAAAGCCTGGCGGGCGTTGAATGATGATGTGTGCAGTACCGGCAGCAAGCGCTCCGGGATGAGCATCCGCATCACTTCACGCAGCATGTCGGTCGACTGAAGTCGTGCTTTTTCAATGCGTTGGGCCAGCCTAGTGGCAATGGTGCTTTTGCCGGAGCCCGCTGTCCCGCCGATAAGTAACAACAACGGCCGCTCGCTGTGCAGGAAGTCCATCCAGACGAGATATCGCAATGAGGACTCGTTTCCGAAAGCGCGCTGAAGATAGCGGTAAGTGAGCTTTTCGAGGCGAGAAGTGGAAATTTCCCGAGTCCCTTTCTTGATCAGGTGGTTGTAAAGGCTGGCGGTAAGCGCTGCCGCGTCACCTGTTGTGAGGCCGGAGCATTCCAAAGTTCGCCGGTGCTGCCCCCTTGAGAACGGCGCTGTTTGTCCCTCTGCCGTACGCACCATCATCGTCGTGGACGCCATGGCAGGCTCGAGGTATCTGTTAGCGACCGCTACGCCATACTGTTGCTGAAGATGTCGAATGACGGCTCCTCGCAGCTGTTCAGTCGTAATGGCGCTCACGTGACTCAGCTCTTGACGAACATCAGAGGCAAGGCGATACGCCTCGTCGAAGGGGAGTCCGGCGTCTTGCAGGGAACGCGTGAGTATGCCGCGTAAGAATGGCACGCGGGCCTGCGTGTTCAAGTCGATGACTTGAGGTTTCGCCATCGCATGATCCTGCTTACCTGGGATTGACTATGCCATTAACCAAAGCGGACTCCCGAGCGTAAACTGCACTTTAGAGCCATGAGCTAAAGTATACTAACGTTGTTAAGCGCATAAGTAACAGTTCAAAGGTTGCACAACGATGGCTTCAGACGCACGCCAATTGCTCGTTCTGCGTCATGCAAAATCCGCCTGGGACACAAAAGTTGCAAATGATTTCGACCGACCGTTGAGCAAGCGTGGCAAGCAGGATGCTCCCCGCGTCGGTGGCTGGCTTCGACAACAGGGACTCGTGCCCGATGTGGTGGTAAGTTCGCCGGCTAAGCGCGCCAGGAAGACCACGACTAAGGTTTGCCGAGAGCTTGGAATACCAAAGCAGGAAATCTGGTGGGAGCCGAGGATTTACGCAGCCACTACGGAGACGCTGCTGCAGGTGTTGTCCGAGTGTCGGGCAGACGCGGAGATCCTGCTGTTGGTGGGGCATAATCCTGGCTTGGAAGATCTGCTCGGTTACCTGTGCGGGTCATCACTGTCGTTGCCGGCAGACGGCAAATTACTGCCGACCGCGACCCTAGCTCGGCTGCGCGTTGCCGTCAAGTGGAAGCATCTGCCGCCCAATTGTGCAACCCTGATCTCGATTACTCGACCCTGTTCGCTGCCCGAGAATGTCTAAGAAGTCGTTTTAAAGATTGTCGTGAGCGCTGGCATTGAGGCGCATATTGGGAACGCAAGCAGGAATTGTCGTCAAGCATCATTAGGAAAGCAGTCAATCAGCAGGCACCATGCTGGAGATCTTCAACAGTCTGAGTGGCGGGAAAGAGCCTTTCGAGCCCATCGAGCCTGGTCGTGTACGCATGTATGTGTGCGGCATGACGGTCTATGATCACTGCCATCTGGGCCATGCTCGGGTAATGGTGGTCTTTGACCTTGTGGTGCGTTATCTGCGTAGTCGGGGATACCGGGTGCATTATGTGCGCAATATCACCGACATCGACGACAAGATTATCGATCGGGCCAGGGAACTGGGAGAGGACTATCACGCCCTGACGGCACGTTTCATCGAGGCGATGCATGAGGACGCCGAGGCACTCGGCATCGAGCGGCCGGACGAGGAGCCACGAGCCACCGAGGCGATGGGGAGAATCATCGCCATGATTGCTCGGCTCGTAGACTTGGGGCATGCATACCATGCTCCCAACGGTGATGTTTACTATGCCGTGAGCAGCTATCCGCGCTACGGGCAGCTCTCAAGAAAACGCCTTGAGGAATTGCGCGCGGGGGCGCGGGTGGAAGTGGCAGACGCAAAACGCGATCCGCTTGATTTTGTACTGTGGAAGACGGCAAAGCCTGACGAACCTTACTGGGACTCACCCTGGGGGCGAGGCCGACCAGGTTGGCACATCGAGTGCTCGGCCATGGCGACGAACTGCCTTGGGCCGCATCTCGATATCCACGGTGGTGGCGAAGACCTGAAATTTCCCCACCACGAGAACGAAATCGCTCAATCCGAGCCCGTTACCGGACAGCCTTTCGTCAACTTATGGATGCACAATGGGTTCGTTCGCGTCGATGAGGAGAAGATGTCGAAATCGCTGGGCAACTTCTTTACGGTCCGGGAGCTGCTTGAGCGCTATCCTGCAGAGGCTATTCGCTATTTTATCGTAGCGAGCCAGTATCGAAGCCCGCTTAACTATTCTGCACAGCATCTCGAGAGTGCTCAGGCGGCGCTCGCTCGCCTTTATACCGCGCTGCGCGGTCTTAAGGCGGCGCCGGCTAAGCCCGTGGAGCCCACATTCCTTGCTCGCTTTCAGGCGGCGATGGATGACGATTTCAACACCCCTGAGGCGCTTGCCGTGTTATTTGATTTGGCACGGGAGATAAATCGAGTGCGAGGTGACGACGCCCTTACAGCCGGTAGGCTCGCTGCCACGTTGCGAGGTCTGGGTGAGCTGCTCGGTTTACTCCAATCCGATCCGGACATCTACCTGCAATCGCTGCCCCCGTCCCAGGAAGCCGCCGAACTAAGCAGGCAGGCGATCGAGCATTTGATCGACCTGCGCAATGCGGCACGCCGGGATAAAGACTGGGCGCGTGCCGATCGCATTCGTGCGGATTTGAAAGCCCGGGGTATTTTGCTCGAGGACGGCGCAGCTGGTAGCACTTGGCGGCGCGAGAAGATCTAGGCCACCGCGGAAATTGGCATCAAGGCGCAGAGGTAGGGCGCACGTGCCAGTTCTTAAAACAGCTTTTTAGACGGTCTCCTTGCCGAGGTACGTCGAGTTTTGCTCGATGAGCGTGGCTGCGCGCAGCGTGTTATCGAGTAGCGTTGCCACTGTCATCGGGCCGACACCTCCCGGCACCGGCGTAATCCAGCTCGCGCGCCATTTTGCTGCCTCAAAATCCACATCCCCAACTAAGCTTCCGTCGGCCCGGCGATTGATTCCAACATCGATAACGATAGCTCCCTCCCGGATCCATTTCCCTGGTATCAAGGATGGAATGCCAACCGAAACTACCAGGATGTCTGCCCCTCTCACCTTGGAGGCCAAATCCCGCGTATATCGGTGGCAAGTCGTGACGGTACACTGGGCACCGAGCAGCTCCAAGCTCATTGGCAGGCCGACGATGCGCGAGTGGCCGACGACAACCGCATCCAGCCCCTCGAGCGTTTGCCCGGTTCGCGCGAGCAAAGTCATGACCCCCTGGGGTGTACACGGCCGAAGCCGCGGCATCCGCAGCGCCAAACGCCCCACGTTGTAGGGGTGAAAACCGTCTACGTCCTTGTTCGGATGAATGCGCTCGATAACCGATTCTTCATCGATGTGCCCTGGCAACGGGAGCTGCACCAGGATACCGTGGATTGTGGCATCGGCATTAAGTTGATCGATGAGCTCCAGCAGCTCTGATTGGGTGACATCATGGGGCAAGTCATGGGCTACCGAGCGAATGCTCACCTCTTCGCAGGCCCGACGTTTATTGCGCACATATACTTCGGAGGCCGGATCGCTACCCACCAGCACCACAGCCAGCCCTGGTTGCTTTCTGCCGACCGAGGTGCGTTCGCGCACAGCTTGCCGCACAGATTGGCGGATGTCCGCCGCAATTGCCTTGCCGTCCAGTAGTCGCGCGCTCATTCGGAATCGTAAGTCGTCGTGCCGAAGTTGGATTCGTTACGTGATGGGTTGAATTGCTCGATCGGCCACGGTCATCGTTTCGTCCGGGTGGCAGTCAATCGCCTTGCCTCAAGGGACGTCGTGAATACATCCTTGTAGACTTGAGTCCAGCATCCCTGCTGAACACACCCTTGCGGCAAGGCGATTGACT
>JBAPTW010000301.1:0-3040 GCA_049282355.1 Gammaproteobacteria bacterium
CGTCAACTGGGTCGGCAGCGAACAGGCCGGGAAGCGATTTTCGCCCTGACGCGTTCGATAACATGAACAGTTATGCGCGCTCTAAATACCTATTGCCAATGGTAACTACCTACCCTCAAACGCCAGCCGAAGGGTATCGAACGGATTGATGTCGTTCAGTTTGTTGGTTTCCCAAACCGACCGAAGGATGCAGAAGGCCGTGGAGCCCCCTAGGGCGCGGAAGCCGCCGATCACCTTCAACTTGACCTTGGCCGGGCGCACCATCCGTTCCGCCCGATTGTTGTCGAACGGGACTTGCCAATCGGTGAGAAACCGCCAGACTTGGGTTTTGTAATCCCGGAGCCGAAGCAGCAGGTTGGTGGCCTCGTGCTGCTTGACGCGGCCTTTACGGCCCGATTCCGGCGGGCGCACCGGGCACGCCGCCAAGCCGTTTTTCACCTGCTGGTCATAGCGGGCCAGCAAATCCGCCACGTACCCCGGTTCCAGGGCCGTTTGGCCGGCGGCGCGGGCTTCGGCGACCGCCTCTTTACCTTCCACCAGGATACGGCGCAGGGCAATAGGCCAGAAATGCCCGGTCAACGCCTCGCAATAGCGCAACTCCCGAAGATGATGGGCGTTGCAGAGCGAATGGGTGCAGTGCGTGTAGGACCAGTAGGATTTCCAGTGGTCGTGAACGGCGTTGCCGTGGAACCATGGCAAGATGCCAGCGGCGTCCATTGCCTCCTGGCCTCGCTTGGCATGGACGCTGTAGTACACCGCCGTTTCGGTGGCCGCCACATGGAGCCAGTTCAGCTTGCCGCCGATTCGCATCCCGCTTTCATCGAAGTGCGCCACCTCGGCGTCCCGGATCGACTGCTGGTTCGCGGCATGGTCTTCCGCCAGTAACCGCCCCGCCTTGAGGATCCAGTTCTGCACCGCGCCATCGGACGGTTGAATTCCATATTGGTCGGCGATGATCTCGCACGTTCTCTCCAAGGCGACGAAATGGCCTTGCACCAAACCCACTGCATAGGCTTTCAGGCGAGGACCAAAGCTCACGTTGGGCGTGACCCCGGCTGGAAATTCCCCGCCGTGCTCGAGCCCGCAGCACGGGCACTTGACCCACATCTGCCGAAACTCGGTCACCACCGTCGTGGGTTCCGGGATCTCGATTTGCTGCCGACGCTCGCCCGGCCTCGCCGGCAGCCCGTCCAACCCGGCACCGCACGAGCAGGGGCCGCGAGGACGCAGCTCCCGAACTTCATCGGGCGTATCGACGAGTTCTCGTGTGGCGCCTTGGTGTCCGGGTTGACCGCCCAGCGGCTTCTCGCCCGGTTGGCGAGGTTTCGCCGGCCCTTTCTTTAGTCCATCCGAGGACGGTGGCTGGCTCGAATTCTGGCTCGTTTTTTCGACCTTGCTTTCCACTTCGCTCAACCGTTGCTCGTGCCGCGCCAGCAGGTCGAACAACAATAAAATGAGCGCATCCTTCTCGGTATGGCTCATTCGGTCCAGTTCGGCTTGGCTGGGGCGGGTCAACTCGAGCATGACATCAGAGTAACGGATTTCGGGGAGGGTAGGTAGTTACAACTTGTCAAATCGCCGCGTGGTGGTAATATAAAAGTCACTCGCGTGAATCGCCATGAGGAATATTTCACATACCAACAAAACCGCAACAAGCTGTCCGTTCTGTCAAAGCCAGACAATTATTAGGTACGGCTCGCGTTCTCTGAACTTCGGCACGATTCAAACGTATCTCTGCAAATCCTGCCGCAAGCGCTTCACGCCGAATCACACCAAACACCTGACCTACCCGCTTCCGCTCATCATCGAGTCCCTCTCGCTCTACAATCGAGGATACACCCTTGATAGAGACTGCAAAGCGCATCGGGAGGAAGTATAGCCTCCCTATAAGCAAACAACTTGTCGGAAGCTGGAAACACCAATACGCCCAGCACTTCCCATACTTCCGGATGCGAGAGGACATCGCCTCACAAACCCCGCCGCACGAACTCATCCTCGATACACGACTGCATCATGGCCAGGTGTACGACTACCGGTACCATCGGGGAAAAACGAACCATCTTTTGGCAAGCGACAAGAACGGCGCGGCATATCACCGGATGCAGGCCTATCTCGAAGGCGTCCCCACAGACACACCGCACGATCTCTTTCGAAGAGACGCCGCCAGAGCATCACAGACCAAGACCCCCTTCAGCTTAAACGAAGTCGCCATCACGCCGCGACAGAACAAAGCGATAGACATGGCCCGCTTCGTCCTGCAGACCGTTTCGAACAACTACCAGCGCCATCCAAAGCTCCAGTCCTTCATGCTCGAGAATGATGCCGTAACGATTGCCGTCGAAGTTCCCATCGTGCTGACGCATAAAGATCTTGCACACTACCAACACAAGCTCGGATTCCGTATTCCGCTCGCGCTACCGGAAGACGCAGCCATTACAGGACACATCGACATCCTGCAGATCCGAAATGGCGCGATACAGATCCTTGATTACAAGCCAAACGCCAAGAAAGACAAGCCCGTTGAACAGCTCATGATCTATGCGCTCGCCCTCTCCCGCCTCACCCTAATACCGCTCTACTCGTTCAAATGCGCCTGGTTTGATGACGAGCACTACTTTGAGTTTTACCCGCTCAATGTGGTGCACAAGAAGCAAAACGCCAGCAAATACGCCGCCAAACAGCCACCCATCGAACCAGACTTGACAATCGTGTAACAATGTTGTGTTTTCACTACTCACTTTTTATAGGCCCTCACATCACCACCTCAAGGTGGAGACCTCCGCTCAAGCCGAAATTGTGAGAACTCCTGCGTATTCCGATGAATTCGGCCACTGATTCCGGCGTAAACCGGCCACCCATCCCGGAGGAAAGCGACCATTCCGCCCGGAGGAAAAAGGCCACCCCGTCATCGCTCAAGCGAAGCGGGAGTTATTACTCTTACTGTTGTTCGGTATTGGATGTCAATTTTGATTTGCGTTTGCGCATAGATTCTCCTTTGAGATTGATCTTGTAAGCGTTGTGTACGAGGCGGTCGAGGATG
>JBAPTW010000302.1:0-16533 GCA_049282355.1 Gammaproteobacteria bacterium
GTTTTAATGTCTCAATGCTCGGACCGCAGCGCACCACCAGTCGGGAGCCCCGTTCTGCAAGAGCCGCGGCAAGGGCCGTAAGGCTGTGATGTAGCCACCAATTACTGGCGGCTCCGGGAATCCAAGCGCCATGTTCTTGCGGTGCATGCACGAAGATGGGAATGATCGATTGCCGATCGCTGAGTGCGCTAAAGAGCGCCGGGTTGTCGGTCAGCCGCAAATCACGGCGGAACCACACGAGGGCGGCGTTCAATTGACTTTCCCAATCTCGCTCAGGGTTTTTGCCGAAGTACTTTCCTCGGCCGATTGCTGCTCAACTTTGCGGTTGGCTTTGCCGCATGATGGCGATAACCGTCACGGCACCCAAAGAATGTACAACATATTATCGATATTGTCCATAAAAAATAACATGTATATACTATGATCAAAGATATAGAGTATTTCGACTTGACAATACAGATGACCGTTCCCACTGCTCGTTTTTGCGCCGACAGGCCTTAATATATTCGTCGCAGCGCAGAGGCGCGCAACGGCCGCATTAGGCCTACTGAGTTGTTGTAATGCTCGAGTCATGAGCTTTAATAGTTAATGGTCGGGGCATGGAAAAGTGGTTCTCGAGGGCTGATTCGCCGCATGAATGCCGACAAAATCAAGCTTGGCATCAGTGCTTGCCTGCTAGGCGAAGAGGTGCGATTTGACGGCGGGCACAAACAAGACGCTTACATCAATGGCACCTTAAGCCAATACTTCGAATTCGTGCCGGTGTGTCCGGAGGTGGCTATTGGGCTCGGCACACCCCGGGAACCCATCCGACTGGTGGGGGATTCAGCCAATCCCCGGGCTGTCGGCGTGCGCAGCCCACAGCTCGATGTGACAGCAAAGCTAGAAGAGTACGGTCGGCGGATGGGACGGGAGCTCTTGGATCTCAGTGGTTACCTTCTCAAGCGCGCCTCGCCGAGCTGCGGGATGGAGCGGGTGAAGGTGTACCAGCCAAATGGTGTGCCGATCGGTAAGTCCGCCACTGGTATTTATGCCCGCGCTTTCATGGAAATGCACCCATTATTACCGGTGGAGGAGGAGGGTCGGCTTGGCGATCCGGTGTTGCGCGAAAATTTTATCCAGCGCATCTTCGTTTATCATCGCTGGCAGGCGCTGGTGAAATCAAACCTAACGCCAGCAAAGCTCGTCCGGTTCCACGCCCGGCACAAGCTAATTCTTATGGCTCACAGCCAGACGGCGGCGCGAAGTCTTGGCCAGCTCGTTGCTCGTGCCGGTATCGAGCCGCTGGGTGAGACCGGCCGTACGTACATTGAAGGTTTGATGAGCACTTTGAAGCGCCGTGCCAGCCGCAAACAACACGCTAACGTGCTAATGCACCTGATGGGGTTTCTGAAGCGTGCTCTCGATACCGGTGACAAGGCGGAGCTGGTGGAAACTATCGATGCTTATCGCCTCGGCCATGTGCCACTCATCGTACCCATTACTCTTCTGCAGCATCATTTTCGACGTCACCCGGAGCCGTACGTTCAGGAGCAGTATTACTTGAAACCCCATCCCAAAGAGCTGATGCTGCGCAATCTTCTCTAAAAAACCGTTCAGTTGAGCACCCAGATCCAGCCGTTGAGCAAGGCGGCATAGCTGATCCACGCCAAGTAGGGCACTAGCAGCAGACCCGCAAGCTTCTCGATGCGCCAAAAAGCGACAGTTGTGGCAACAACAGCCAACCCCAGCAGGAGGATGTCAACAAAGGCAGTCCCAATCAGCTTAAATCCAAAAAACAGAATAGACCAGCCGAGATTGAGCAGCAGCTGTGTACCAAATAAGAGAAGAGCGTCGATTGCTTGCGTCCCAACGCGCCGCCACACCCGCCAGGCGGCGAGACCCATGAGCAAATAAAGTAGACTCCAAACGGGCGCAAACAGCCAATCAGGCGGGGTAATCGGTGGTTTCTGAAGGGTTGGGTACCAGCTATCGACCGTTGTCGAAGTAATGAGGCCACCAATGGCGGCTACTCCGAAGCAAGCAGTCAATATCAGTGCGAGCGCGCCGAGCTTCCGATTCGGTGCCCCGGCCGCATGATCCTCGGCGTAACTGTGTTGCATCGGATACTCCTGCGAAAAAATAAAGGATCTAAGGATCTATAGAGATGCTTGCCCGGCAGGTGCGCTAACTGGAGCGCGGCCGCTCATGGGAACAATTAAAGTGCAACCCATGGATGCTCCTCGAAGGGGCGCACGGAAAGCGTCAGCCGAGGGCGATTAATGTCGAGTGGCCGATGCGCCCTGCGGGCGGGCAATGTACATCTCGAGTAACGCCGACAAAATCTGAGCTCGGTCAACAAGCCTCACTGCCTCGATAAGTGACTGCTTGTCCGTTGGAGTCAGTGGCAAGCTCGTGGCGAGCCAGTTAATAAGCCGGGTACCGCTCAATTTCGACAGCTCATCCCAAGCGATATCAAGCCCCAAGGTCTTGCTGTACGTACGCAGCAGCGCCACGATGTGGTTGCGCTCCGGAAGCGCTGTGTCGAGTTCTTCATAATCAGTGGCGAATCGTTGCCACTCGGCAACGACTTTCCGGTAGGGCCGCGTGGTTGCTACCTCTTCACCGACGTCGAATCGACACACGCCTCTCAGCACGATGAGGATTCTACCGTCGTCAGTTTCACTAAACCATTTGACACGGCCCGCACATCCCGTTGCTGAGAGCGTGGGGGCGCTTTGCCGCAGTTCTGCTACCGCTGGCTGCACCATGCCTAGCATACGGTGGATAGCGAGAACATCGAACACCATGTGCAAATAGCGGGGCTCGAAAATATTGAGAGGCAACTCAGTGCCTGGCATGACGACGGCCCCTTCGAGGGGAAAGACGGGAATCGTTACTGGCAACTTATCAAAGGGGAGGGTGAACGGGTTTTTCTGCATCAGCACCTCGGCTATGCCTTACTGTGGTTGATTTCTCAGACCCGCCCAGACTCAGAAAGTTACGTGTTAGTTGCGAAGAGCCTCGATTTCGGGACAAAAATCATACAGGTGGAACCGACCATTTCTGACCACGCCCAAAGGACGTGGTTTTCCAATTTCCAATAAAAGGCTCCGTGCTCCATGCCCTTGATCTCCTCTCATAACCTGCTTGGCCTCTGCAAGCTAGGCTGCGATGGCGCGCGGCTGTAGCGATACATTTCGCGGCCCGCTACGGTCAGGTTTATGCGCTTGCCCACTTGTTCGAAGAGCGGTAACCCGATGATGCCCTCCATCTGTCTCGAACACTTTGAGTTGGCGTAGCGTGATATTCATTGGTTGTTGTGCGCTGATCGCTACCACTGACTATAAGTAAATTATTATGATTATAATCAATAATCTTTAATGTTTCTTATAAATCATACAGCTTATACTGTTTTCCACAGGATTGAGCGGTGACAGGTTCCGCGCTTGCCGCCGAATCGGTACCGCCGCGCTATGTACGCCGTGCTAAATCGTCAAGCCTATCCGCCACAGCCCGGTGCCGCGCTAAGGTGATGAAAATTTACACGTATCCCGAGCAAACCCCAACTCGGCTTTAGAAGCGCTGGACGAGACGTTGCGCGTGCGCTTGGCACCAGCGTGCGCTGTGCAAGGAGAAGACAATGCCGCTGGTTGACATGAAAGACATGCTCGATCACGCCCACAGTAATGGCTACGCGGTCGGGGCGTTCGATCTCGTGAACCCAGTGTTCTTGGGTGGAATTATCCGCGCGTGCGAACGTGCACGCGCTCCGGTCATCCTGTCGTTGGCCGAGTCGCACTTCCCGCGTTTCGACTTCGATCTCGCCATGGCCGCGACCGAGCGCGCAGCAGGCCACGCTGATGTGCCAGTCGCGATCCACCTGGATCATGGTGCATCATTCGAGTCGGCGGTGCGGGCGATCAACCTCGGCTGCAATAGCGTGATGGTGGATACCTCGCACGACACTTTTCCGACCAACGTGGCACGCACACGCCGCGTGCTCGAGATGGCGCACGGCTGCGGCGTGACGGTGGAGGGCAAGCTCGGATGCATCGCCAGGGTCGAGGGCGAGGAGGCCTGGACACCCACTGGCGACGTCGTCTATACCTCGGTCGAGGAAGCGTGCGCCTATGTCGAGCACACGCAGGTGGATTGCCTGGCGGTGTCAATCGACAACACCGTCCAGGGACGGTCGCGCGGGCGGCCCAGGCTTGACTTTGACCGGCTCGGACAGATCAACGAGTGTCTGCACATCCCGCTCGTGATCCCTGGAAGCACAGGTTTGAGCGATGAACAGTACCGTCGCCTGATCGAAAACGGGGCGGCTAAAATCAATAATTATACTGCGCTTGCCGATGCTGCGGCGGGCGCGCTTCGTGAGGCCGCCGCGCGCGATGTGCGTGCCTCCTACACCGATCTCGTCAAGGGCGTGCGCACCGCCATCCAGACTGAGGTCGAACGAATCATCCACCTGCTCGGCTCCGCCGGCCGCGCCGAGGAAATTCTCGCGATCGCGCGCCCGTGGCGCAAGGTCGAGCATCTCATCGTGTACAACATCAACAGCGCGAGCGACGCAGAGGTGAAGGCCATGATGGCGCGCGGGCGCGAGGTGCTCTGTAAGATCCCGGGCGTGCGGCGCGTGGCGAGCGGCCACGCAATCAAAGAGCACGCTCGGTACCGTTGCTGCTGGATCATCGAATTTGCAAACGTGAATGTCATCGACAGCTACCGCGATCATCCCGATCACGTCGCCTTCGCCAACGGTTTTTTCCGCCCCATCACTCCGGACCGCGTGAGCATCGACTACGAGCTTACGGAGTGAAGCTCGGGTAGTGGTTGTCGAAGACACCATTGACGGGAGGACTGGCAACGAGATGGACAGTTATCGACTCAACACGCCATTGCGCGAGATGCCTGCAGCCAGTTGACCGCACCTTACTTCTTGCCATAGCCTCCGGGACATGCATCTAGACGCAGCAGTGCATAGGGAGTCTTGAAAAAATGCGCGGCGGCCGTCGCTGACCACGGTGCACCAAATCGCGGATGGCAATGGCGCGTTGCTCGGTTTCCTCGGCGCCGATTTCGACCTCGCGTCGTACCTCGGCCTTTTCTGGCCGGGGGGCGGGCCCGTGGCGCTTGGGAGATAACAGCGGGGCGATCAACGCCCATTGCAGATCGGTCAGGCTTGTCGGGTATATTTTCCAATCATTTCATTATCTTGTACCAATATCTTAAACCATTTTCTTACTTATGCAAACAAGCTCGAAGGTGTCGAGCGCTCGAACGGAAAAGACGCAAACGGTGCAAACGAGCGGTGCTTGCTGAGCGGGGACGTTGTCACTCCTCAGATGGCTCGATCGTTCAGGAAAGTTTACTCTGACCTCATGAGCATCCTATGCACAAGCCCATCGTCTTGATCGGTGGTGCCTCGGGGTGCGGCAAGACCACCTGCGCGCGCGAGCTCTGCTGCGCCATGGGGTTCGATCACCGGCAAAGCACGGGATTCATCCGCGAGATCCTGCGAGAGCAGATATCCAGACAAGACTGCCCTTTGTTCTTCAACCATACCTTCCAGGCCGCAGACCCTGTGTGCGCCTTGGTCACCCAGTCCGAGCTCATCCAGCCTTACGTGCGCGCTTGTATCCGGCGCGCTCAGGAAGAAGGAACCTCCCTGGTTCTGGAGGGTAGCCATCTCTTGCCGGCGCTCTACCATGACCTCGACTGCGACCTCTACGTTATGCTGGCGACACCTCCGCTAGCCGAGCACCAGCGTCGACTCTTGGGATCAAGCCACACACAGCGCCCTCTGAGTGCCACGGATATGCAGCGTTCCCGTGTCATCGCGGAGCACCTGGAGCACCAAGCCGCCGCCTTCGAGGTTGCTCGCGCGCCTTACCAAAACGCCACGCAAGCCATCCTACGCTTGCTGCGTAGCGAGACGGCCTAGATCTATCGGGTCGGAGGCGGCGTTTTACCGCCGCCCCGCCCCCTAAGGTAGGGTCGAGGACTGGCGCGCCGATCGTAGGGTCCGGTGGTTGTTCCCTCGCTTTCGCGGTGGCCCTCAGTCCGGCTCCCCTAGTCACGTTTCCAGCCTCCGGCGCGTCAAACCCAGCGTGCCGTTTTCCAGCACTGGGCTTTCCTGCTGACTTTGTTATCGGCAGTGTAAATCAGCACTCAATCATCCCGTGCCTCGTCCGTCGTCTGTGAACCCCCGTGCCTCGTCCGTCGTCTGTGAACCAAGGTCTTGCGCAATTCAATTTGTGATGGTTTCCTATGGTGGCTGCCATGGCGCTTCTGGTCACGCCCTGGACAATGCGTAAACGTTCTTCAGGCGAGTGTCCATATGCCCCATTGCTCCTAATCATGACCTTCTTCGTGGCAGGCATCGTGCTTGTGTGCTGGTATCGGTCCGGGTGCTGCAAAGGCTCCTCAAGACATTTCGGCTATTTCCGCAGGACTTGCCGAACAACCACAAGCGCTCGAGGAATTTCGCGAAAGGCTGCGTTTGGTTAAGTGGAATGGGTGCTGGTGATAGGCATTTTTCTGGGGCTCGTGTTGCTCTTCGTCGCCGCTGCAAGCTTACGGGTGGCCTTCTTTGAGCGCCTCCCGTTCCGAAAGAGTGTTTAAGAAAAGTAAGTCTGAGGTATGGTGATGCAAAGAAAACTGTTTGGCCACAATGCGCTGGCCTTTTTGTTACTTTCACTCTTGGCAGTCGTTGCTCTCGCGTCGACGGCGCACGCGGCGGACTACAAAGTCGATCCGGCGCATTCGTTCGCGCAGTTTCGCATCCAACATCTCGGATTCAGCTGGTTGTATGGGCGCTTCAATCAAGTATCCGGTAACTTTACCTATGACCCGGCGGATCCGCTGGCCAGCCGAATTAGCATCGCGATCGATACCGCCAGCGTTGATACTAACCACGCCGAACGGGACAAGCATCTGCGAGAAGAAGACTTTCTCGACGTCAAGCGGTATCCGCGCGCATTTTTCAAAAGCACAAAGTATACGGGGACGGCGCAGGAGGGCACCCTGGAAGGGGTGCTGACTTTGCACGGCGTCGCCAAGCCCATCCGCCTCGCTATCAAAAAGATCGGCGAGGGGCCTGATCCCTGGGGTGGTTATCGCACGGGCTTTCTTGGTTCGTTCACTCTGTCCCGACGGGATTTTGGCATTGATTACGATCTGGGGCCGGCGGGCGAGACGGTGGAAATGGAGCTTGGCATTGAAGGTGTACGTCAATAACGCCTGAGAAGTTGTTGAAAAACCTACTGCGCTTGGCATAGCGGTGTGGCGGGAGCTATTTTGGTAAAACCCCGTAGGAAAGGGGCCATCGATAGGAGAAAAATGCCGGCGAACCCCACAGTGCCCTACGACGCTCTCACCAAGATCCTGCATTGGACCACGGCGGTACTCATCATCGGCTTGATCGGGCTCGGCTGGTATATGGTGGATCTGACTTACTACGACCGCTGGTTCAATGCCTCACTCTCTGCCCATAAGTCGATTGGTATGATCGCTCTCGCACTGTCCTTTCTGAGCATCCTTTGGAGGATCTACAGGGGTGCCCCTGCGCCCGTTGCCACCCTCAAACCTTGGGAACGCGTTGCCGCTAAAACGGCGCATACGTTCCTGTACGTGATGATGCTCGCCATTCCCGTCAGCGGCTACTTGGTCTCTACTTCAGAAGGCGCTGCCGTTTCCGTATTTGGCTGGTTTGCCGTACCGCCCGTCGTTAAGGTGGACGAGGGGTTGCGGGAAGTCGCGGTGGGTGTGCACTATTATCTTGCTTATGCTATGTCACTTTTGGTGGCCATCCATGGGGCGGCGGCATTCAAGCATCAGTTTATCGACAAGGACGGCACCCTCGGCCGAATGCTGCGGTGAATAAAGCCGAGCAGCGGCGCTCTGACAGATGCAGTAATTCTTGAAGCGGTGTCTAATAGCGCGCGCCGCTGTCGAATGTGCCGGTCACAGCCATTCGCAGTATCTTGAGGATGAGCAGCAAGGGTGCTGCTGCGTGCAGGATAAGATCGAAGATGTCAAGGGGGCGGGTTAGCGTGCCCTGAACGAGCATTTTGAGTTTTTCCCACAGGTGAGGCTCAGGGAAAAAAGGGGCAAGACCTAAAGTGAGCGACAGCACAATAAGCAGCGATAAAGGGATTTTGTCGAGCCAGGTCAAGGCGAAGGTACTCTAAGGGTTCAGTGCGGCTACCAGCCGCCGGTGTTGTCGAGGCTACGAAGTATCCGGCCAATTCCATGTTCTCGGTCATCTAGCATGACATCGAGCGGGGTCCGATTTCCGAAGTTGGCATGGGGGGTCGTCACCCAAAGGCTTGCCGAAGGCGCACTGTGCGGAAACACGGTCAACAGAGCGCGACCGATGGCGACCAGCTCGCAGGCTCTACGCAAAACAAGCTCGTCATTCGGTAACGGTGTTCCGTGGCGGTAACGGGCCAGCGTTCGGCTGCGGGTTTGGGAATCTAGCCCTAGAAGCATCATTTGCTCCCTAGGTCGCACGCGCCATGCATCCAAGAACTCCATCACTGTTTGCGCGAGCTCCAGCCGCTGCTGTTCGGTCTGTATCATAAAGCGGCCCTTATAGAGTTTCAGCAAGTCGTCTGCTCTTTACGCGCAAGTCGAGGAGCAGACCATCAAAACTATACATTGACATGAGTTGGAGGAGGAAACAACTCTGTCGAGCAGTCGTGTGCTTTGTTGAGAGGCTGTGGAAGAAAGCTACTGCGCGTTTTGGCGTCGCGACATTCGCGAAGTAGCCGCCGCATTTGAGAGTCTCCTCACTGCTGCGTGGGGGGCACCTGAGGCTGGATCCCCTCGATAAATAATTGCTCCACATCCACCGCGTCGAATCGATAGGTACGGTTGCAGAACTCGCAGGTGACACTCACGTCGCCTTCTTGGCGAAGGACTGCTTCGAGCTCATTGCGACCAAGACTATATAGGACGCGCGCTATGCGCTCGCGGGAACACCGACAACGAAAGGTTACGACCTCCGACTCGAACACGCGCAGATCCTCCTCATGAAACAAGCGGTGAAGGAGATCGTAGTTCGGTAGCTCGAGCAGCTCACGGTTGGTAATGGTTGATCCGAGTTGTTGCACCCGGTCCCACGCGTCGGGATCAGTGGGCTCACCCGGTACCCGTTGCAGAAAAAGCCCTGCTGCGCTGCGTTCATCAGCCGCAAGCCAGAGTCGCGTACGAAGCTGTTCGGATTGCGCAAAGTAAGACTCGATGGCTTGGGCAAGCGAGTTGCCGGCAAGCTGCACCATGCCCTGGTAACGCTCCTGTCCCTTGCCCGGGTCGATAGTGATGACCACCAACCCGTTGCGGCACGCATCGGCTAGGAGTTCGCTGTTGACGCTGCCCGTCCATCTCACCAGTCCTCGCAGACTGCGTTCGCCGGTGCATTGAGCAACGATGAGCCGTACCGGCCCGTCCGCTTGGATCTGCAAGATGAGGGACTCGTGGTATTTAATGGATGCGCTCAGCAGTGCGGATGCAGCAAGCGCCTCTCCAAGGAAATGCGCCATCGCGAGAGGGTAAGTATGGCAATCCCGGGCGGCACGGAAGGTGGAGTCGAGGCGCACGAGGCCGCCGCGGATGGGATGTTCCTCAAATAAGAATCGTTGTAAGGCGTCTTTGGTTCGCATTGAGAATTCAAACGTTGCCTCGAAAGCTTTGCGCGCTCGCTATTATGGCGGTATCGCGTGTAGGCTTAGAAGCTGTTCTAAGAACTTAAAAGACTTACTGCCTGCGAGCAACGGCCATGAAGAGCGCCGCGCCTCCTCTAGCTTTGCCTGCAATAGCGATTCATCTTCCCAAACTGAACGGTAGTGTTTAACGTTTGTCTATGATGATATATGGTTTAAGAGAGATACAATTGAAGCGCGACCCTATCGAGTGCCTTGCGATAGGCATCAATAATACAACTCGGTGCTTGAGTTTATGGGATGATCTCTACCAGCAGCTAATCGAGATTGTCAAGCAGCTGGAGGTTTTTGAAAGCCGCGAAGAAATTACCAGGGCGCTTGATGAACTTGAGCTCATTCATGAAGTGCTCACACCTGAACAGTAGGATCTCGCTAATCTGTTGATGGAGCGCTTGAGTGCGAGGCTTCGCCGCCTTGGCGCAAGCAAAAATCGAGATGCCGGAATTTGAATGTTACAGCATTCGCCGTCTTTCTCCTTTTCAGGGAGTGTTGCAGGTTGTAAAAACGCCCAATGCACGGGCGTTGAGTGTGGACGGACGCAGCTGGGAAACCCAGGTGCACTGTGAGATCCGTCGCCCCCGATGGGGAGGAAGTCCGCGCAATGTGACGGTTTTACGGCGCTTTGTCGCTGTTGCGCTGTGGTCAACACGGGACGGCCTAACCCGTTTGCCTATCGACCCGACGCTGGATCGCGCGCGCCTCGAAGAGGTGAGCGAACGTCTGCTGGTGCGGCTGCGAGCGGTAGCCGAGAAGCTGCCTTTATCGCGTCGAGATTCGGTGGAATTGTGGTTACTGGATGCGAAGGACAGGTTGCCGCTGGCGCTGCTCGGAAGCGCCATGGAAACGGCTGCTCAACATCATCCGTGTTGTTGTTTGCCGAGCTCCCGGCGCAAACCGTCCAGGCCGTCGATCCAGGTACCTCCGACGCTTGTCAAAATCTCCTGGTAATTTCGGGTAGCTGAGCCACCCACCCACATTTGGATATCCTCAGGGAGATAGCGGCGCAGCTTGCGCAATTCCGCTGTCAATTTCCGTTCATCGGTCAGGCAACCAATACTGAGCGCAACGATAGCTACCTCATTTTGCGTCGCCGCGAAGGCAATTTCTTCCGCAGGCATATTCGGCCCCAGGTAAATCGTTCGCCAACCCGCCGCCGATGCCGTGATCGCGACTATCAATGCGCCAAACTCGTGCCATTGCCCGGCGGGCGTTGTCACAACCATGCCAGGACCCGTGTCCGTCATATTCGCGCTCATGACCAGCGGCCCAAGAAAGGTGCGGATGGCAGCGCTTGCCATATGTTCGTTAGAGATGCGGATAACGCCTTGACGGCATTGCTCGCCGATGTGTTCTAGCAAGGGGACAATGACCTCGTCGATCACGAGCGGAGTGCTAAGCGCTACCGCGGCAGCTGCCAGCGCCGATTCCAAGGCCGGCGCATTGAGCTGCTCCACGGCCGTAAGACATGCCTCGAAATGCTCTTTGGCAGAGCCCCGCGTTGGTCTCGTGGGGCCCGGGGTCGGGGCCTCCGCAACCGCTGATTCATCGGCGCCCACTAGCTCAGCGAGCTCTTTGGCAGAGAGGCTTGCCACGTCGCCGATGCGCCTTCCTGCCATGGTAGCCCTTCGAAGAAGTCGAAGCTTTTCTACGTCGGCGTCAGTGTACAGTCGCCGCTTGGTATTGGAGCGCTGCGGTTCGATCGCCTCGTAGCGTCTCTCCCAGGCCCTGATCAAGTCCGGGCTGAGACCGGTGCGCCGAGCGACTACCTTGATGGGATGCTGAGCGCTTAGCTGCTCTGCGTCAGCATGTTTCACTTTTTCCCTGGGCATTGTTCACTTTTCCCGAACCCTCGCTAACTTTAGTATAAGTTCTCTTGCTGTTTAGGACAATGTTGCGACATACGACGACGATGATGATGATGAGGTTCCGTCCAGCGTTGCCACGCATAAAGCATAAAACATACTGCAATCTTATCTAGTTACGGAGCCTTGATGCCCAGTGGATCGAGCTTTTTACTTATGCCAATGAGTATTACAACTAACAACTGACGACCATGGATCCCCTGCTCACAGTCTGGGGCTATGCGCCATCACGGCCTTTTGAGGCCGCTTTTTCTTGACTAGATTATCAAACTCCTGGGGTGCTTGGTGACTGGTCATTTCGGATCCGAAGTATGAGGAGGCGAGTAATTCCGTTAGCAGGCCTATATGCTGTGCTCCTTGGACTCATGTGGATATCAGCTCATGAGGTGGCAGCAATGAACGATCCCGTATCACCCTGTCCCGATAGGCCTAACTGTGTGTCGAGTAAAAGCGTAGATTCCCGCCATAGGATTGCGCCGCTTCGTTATCGGGGCTCCGGGGAGAAGGCCTTGCACTGGCTAAAGCACGTTATCCTTTCACTGGCGCGCACGCGGTTGATCGAAGAAGACAGCAATTACTTGCACTTCGAATTCCGTAGTCGCCTGTTCGGTTTCGTAGATGACGTGGAATTTTATTGCCGAGAGGGTGATGGCGCGATCGATGTGCGTTCTGCATCGCGCACGGGATACTGGGATTTTGGTGTGAACCGGCGTCGGATAGAAGCGATTCGAGGGGCTTTCGATAAGTTGCCCCCGGTATCCTAGGAGCTGCTTCAAGAGCGTTCATAAAATAATATAAAATTTTTAGATATATATGATCAAAATTTTGACAAAACGGCGAGCGTCCGGTAATGTTTGTTATGTAGTTGTCCGAAGATAAACCATAACTAACAGCATTGATTCACAAGACCTAGCTACATGGGCTACCAAGCAGAGCCTTTCCTTGGAGCTACTTTTGTCCGCGGAGCCTGTGTACAAGCAGCCTCTTGCCTTCGACCGCTTGCACGGAGACACCAGAGGTTCGAGACCTCGCGAACAGAACCATTTCTATTGGCGCTGCTGGGGAGATCGCCTCGTCATGAACATTGCCATCATCGGTAGCGGAATCTCGGGTCTGGTGGCGGCCTATCATCTGCATGCCGATCACAACATCACGCTCTTTGAAGCCAACGATTACATCGGTGGCCACACCCGCACGGTGAATGTTGAGCTGGCGGGTAAGCGCTATGCCGTCGATATTGGCTTCGTCGTTTTCAATGACTGGACCTATCCAAACTTCGTTGCCTTGGTCGACACGCTGGGCATTGCATCCCAGCCGAGCCCTATGAGCTTCAGCGTGCACTGTGAATCCACCGGCCTTGAGTTCAGTGGCGCCTCTCTAAACACCCTTTTTTCACAGCGGCGGAACATGTTTCGATCAGCCTTTTACCGCATGCTTCGTGATATCCTGCGGTTCAATCGCGAAGCTCCGTCATTGCTTTCTCAGGCGAACTTGTCCTTGACATTGGGGGATTATTTAGAACACAACGACTATTCCTCCGAGTTCATGGAACATTATATCGTACCCATGGGCGCAGCCATCTGGTCGACGGCCCCTCAGCGCCTTCGTGCCTTTCCTGCAAGCTATTTTGTACGTTTTTTTCACAATCACGGCATGTTGAGCGTTGACGAGCGCCCGACTTGGCGCGTGATTAAAGGCGGATCCGCGCGGTATGTGGAAAAGCTCACCGCCTCTTTTCGTGATCGCATCCGCTTGAGCTCTCCAGTGCGTTGCGTACGCCGGCAGCGCCATCAGGTGCAGCTTGAGCTGGTGAACGGGGAGTGTCGTGAGTTTGATTATGTCGTTATGGCTTGCCACAGCGACCAAGCGCTAAGACTGCTGCCCGATGCGAGCAGCGATGAGCACGAAATTCTGGGCGCCATCCCGTACCAGGAGAACGAGGTGATCCTACACACTGACGAGAGTCTGCTTCCGCGAAGTCGGCGCGCCTGGGCGGTCTGGAATTATCACTTATCTGCTCAGCCACAAGAGCGGGTGGCCGTGACCTACAACATGAACATCCTGCAAGGAATCGAGGCCCCTCGGCAGCTCTGCGTCACGCTAAACCGTGCCGACGCCATCGATCCCGAAAAAATCATCCACCGCTTCGTGTATCACCATCCACTCTATACCGCCGCCGCGCGAGAGGCGCATCGAGGCTACACCCGTATCAACGGCAGTCAGCGAACTTTTTTTTGCGGTGCCTACTGGGGTTATGGCCTTCACGAAGACGGCGTAAAGAGTGCCCTGAAGATGTGCCGATACCTTGATTATCAAGTGAAAAACGAAAAGCTACAGCTACGCAGGGCGGGTTAGACGTCGGCGTCTGGCGCCCGTTATGACGACTGTTGGGGGCGCTGGCAAAACAAAACGCACGGTGACGAGTGCGAACAGCGTTTAACAACGCCCGCGGCAGCGAACGTGGGCAAGGCTTTCGAGACCGCGGCGCGAGTCCGAAAGCCGCGAGCTCGAAGCACATGAGTCGCTTTCTCGCTACAATGCCAACGGGTAGACAACGAAAGCCGATTCAAGCATGCACGCGAAGCCTTTGCCTTTTCATTCCATTTACCGTCACGGCTATCTGCGGGTGGCTGTTTGCACGCCGGTAGTGAGGGTTGCCGATCCCGCCTTTAACTTGGAGCAGACCCTTGCCCTTGCACAACGCGCCTCCGAGGCCGCCGCTGCGCTGGTGATCTTCCCGGAGCTTGGACTTTCCGCCTATACCAACGAAGATCTGTTTCATCAGGACGCCTTACTCGACGCCGTCGAGGATGCCGCCAAGGCACTGCTGGTGGCAAGCGAAACGTTAACACCGGTGTTAGCCGTCGGCTTACCGCTGCGCGCCGAAGGGAAGCTGTTCAACTGCGCAGCGCTAATGTATCGCGGGCGCACACTGGGCCTGGTGCCCAAAAGCTTTCTACCCAATTACCGCGAATTTTATGAGAAGCGCCAATTCACATCTGGCTTCTATGCAGTAAGGAAGTCAGTACAATTCCTCGGTGATGAAGTGCCCTTCGGCAGCGACCTCATTTTTTGCGCCGCCAATTACCCGGACTTTCGGTTGCATGTCGAAATTTGCGAGGACCTTTGGGTTCCTATTCCACCCAGTACCTACGGAGCACTGGCGGGGGCCACTGTCTTGGCGAACCTGTCGGCGAGCAATATCACCATCGGAAAGGCAGATTACCGGCGCCACCTTTGTGCGATGCAGTCGGGTAAGTGTATTGCGGCGTATCTCTTTGCCGCGGCGGGTCCCGGGGAGTCGACGACCGATCTGGCATGGGATGGCCAGGCCCTCGTTTACGAAAACGCGGAATTACTCGCGGAATCGACGCGCTTTGCCGAAACGGCCCAGATGATCTACGCCGACGTGGATTTGGAGCGACTCCGGCAGGAGCGAATGCGGACTACGAGCTTCAACGACTGTGCTGCCCAACACCTGCAGCCGGCGCGTGAAATGCGCGATGTGCCCTTTGAGTTTCAGTTTCCAGCAAAGGATTTGCCACTGAGCCGTGCTATTGACCGGTTTCCCTATGTGCCCTCCGATCCAAAGCTGTTGGACGAGCATTGCTATGAAGCCTATAACATTCAAATCGATGGGCTGATGCAACGCCTCAAGGCCACGGGGCTGCGTCGGGTGGTCATCGGTATCTCGGGCGGGATCGACTCTACACAAGGCCTTGTCGTTTGTGCCAAGACCTTCCATCGGCTTGGAATTCCCCGGGAAAACATACTCGGCTACACCATGCCGGGGTTTGCGACCAGTGAGGAGACACGTCAAAACAGCTGGCGCCTAATGCGCGCTTTCGGCATAACTGCCCGCGAGATCGACATTCGCCCTGCGTGCGAGCAAATGCTCAAGGATTTGCAACACCCCTTCAGTTACGGTAAAAAGCACTACGACATCACCTTTGAGAACGTTCAAGCCGGCGAACGGACGTCTCATTTATTCAGGCTGGCCAACTATCACGAGGCTCTGGTTATCGGAACGAGCGATCTGTCCGAGCTCGCCCTCGGCTGGACAACCTATGGGGTGGGCGATCACATGGCGCATTACAGTGTCAATGCGTCCGTGCCCAAGACGCTGATTCAATATCTCATTCGCTGGGTTGTACGCACCGGGCAATTCGATGAGACGACCTCTCAAGTATTGCTGTCGGTTCTCGCTACGGAGATCTCGCCAGAGCTGATACCGGGTGAGGATGGACAGAAAGGTCCGGCTCAACGCACGGAAGAAAAAATCGGACCCTACGAGCTACAGGATTTCACGTTGTACTTCGTGACTCGCTATGGATTTCGTCCGAGCAAGGTGGCCTTTCTCGCTGAGCACGCTTGGGGTGATCGCAAACGTGGGCGGTGGCCTGAAGGCTTTCCCGATACCGATACGGCGCGCCGCGAATATGATCTACCCACGATTAAGCAGTGGCTTGGCGTATTTATCCAGCGGTTTTTCCAGCTAAGCCAGTTCAAACGTTCCGCCATACCGAATGCACCGAAGGTGGGCTCCGGCGGTTCTCTCTCACCGCGCGGAGACTGGCGTGCTCCTAGCGACAGCAAGGCTGAAGTTTGGCGCCGAGAGCTAGAGGAAAGCGTGCCAGGCGGCTGAACCGGCCGATCACCGACGGGCTGGTCAAGGCACCGAAGCCTACCCGGGGTGCCTCTGTTTACGGTCCTTTGTCATACCGGCCTACCATCTAGGCAGTGGATTGATTAGAATGACGAGCCTGGCATGTGATGCCTGCCACGAAAAACTATTTGCGAAGTTTCTTCGGGCGTCCGCTGAGCCGCAAACATCGACTCGCCCAGCGATGATCGGTGCAGGGTATCGCATGCGAATCTCCGCTTGGGCCGTTAGCTCAATTGGCAGAGCTGCTGACTCTTAATCAGTAGGTTCCAGGTTCGAGTCCTGGACGGCCCACCAA